>CALMWN010000563.1 GCA_937873555.1 uncultured Clostridia bacterium | reverse complement strand
CCGCTGCTCCGGCTTTATGGCAAAAGAAGCTTGAATTACATTCCATGGATTTCTATTTTCTGGTATAATGTATATAATTTTCTTATACCGCGTAAAGGATGTGGTTTTGTGGATGAGATAGATATTTTGGTCATTGGCGCCGGTGTTGTTGGTCTGGCGGTAACGGCAGAGCTGAGCGGAAGATTCGGTGAAATCTCGGTGATTCTTATGGAGAAGCATGACAAATTCGGTCAGGAAACCTCCAGCAGAAACAGTGAAGTCATTCATTCCGGAATATACTATCCTACCGGAAGCTTGAAAGCCAGGCTTTGTACACAGGGCAACGGGCTTCTTTATGATTTCTGTGAAAAGTGGAACGTCCCTTATAAGCGTCTCGGAAAGCTGATTATTGCCAGAACGGCTGATGAAATACCTGCAATTGAAGCCCTTATGAAAAAAGGGAATGAAAATGGAGTGTTTGATCTGGAGATGCTGGACAGGGAACAGGTCAACAGGATTGAACCGTATATCAAAGCCGAGGCGGCAATTTATTCACCCTCTACCGGTATTGTGGATTCGCATACACTGATGGAGCACTATGAAAGAATGGCAAAAGAGTGCTGCGCATATATTGCATACCGTCACGAGGCTGCAGCCATAGATAAAAAAGCCGATGGCTATGAAGTTACATATAAGGTAAATGAAAGTTCTGTGGAAAAGCTTAAGTGCAAATGCATCATAAACTGCGCAGGGTTGTACTCCGATAAAATTGCCGCCATGCAGGGTATAGATGTTGACGCACACCAATACCGCATTTACCCCAGCAAGGGAGAGTATTTCAGCGTAAGGAACTCAAAGGCGCGCATGGTTAACCATCTTGTATATCCCCCACCATTGAAAAACCTCGAAGGCCTGGGCATACACCTGACAAAATCCCTGGGCGGGGATATAAGGCTGGGACCGAGCGCATACTATGTGGATACCATTGACTATACCATTGACGACACATATAAGGAAGCTTTCTACAAGGCTGCAAAACCGTATCTGCCATTTTTGGAGTATTCAGACATTGAAGCCGATATGGCAGGCATCAGGCCCAAGCTTCAGGGACCGGACGATCCGGTAAGGGATTTCATCATAAACCATGAAGCGGATAAAGGGCTTCCCGGAATTATTAACCTGCTTGGAATAGAGTCCCCCGGCCTCACCTCCAGCATCAGCATCTCCAGAATGGTAGCGGATATGATACAGAATGAAGGCATCCTGTGGGGGTGAAGATTTATATTATACTGCAGTAAATTTAAAACCACCATGTTACAGTCCACATATAATTGAGAAAAATCAGCTAACAGACTGCAGGGGTGGACGACTCTGTCAACCCACACGTATATGGTTCCAAATGAGATTGGAAAGATTGTTAATGAATGTTGGAAAAAGACAAATGAAATATATAGAAACGTGAAAACCGACGCTTTTTGTTTAATGCCAAATCATTTCCATGGTATTGTTGCTATTGGAGAAGCGGGCGGACAGAGTCGTCCGCCCCTACAAAAAATCATTCAGGGATTTAAATCAGTAACAACGAGAATGTGTTTTGTATATGGACATAGTACTATTTGGCAACGTGGTTACTATGAACACATCATAAGAAATGAACATGAATTGCAAAAAATCAGGGAATATAACATGAACAACCCTGCAAAATGGCAGGAAGATGAATGTTTCGTATGATTCGAAATTGTGAAATTTTGTGAGGTTAACAAAATGGATTCAAAAATGAAAGGTATTGTAAGATGTGAACCGTACAATCCGAAATGGAAAGAGGAATTTATCAAAATCAGGTCCATGCTTGACGCTTGTATCGGAGATTTGATTATCGGCTTTGAGCATGTCGGCAGTACGTCTGTTGAAGGGCTTGCAGCCAAGCCGATAATTGATATTGACGTGGTCATTGACTCATATGAGATTTTCCCTCAAATTGTCGAAAGACTTATGGCGATAGGATTTATACATGAAGGTGATGGAGGAATAAAAGGGCGTGAGGTATTCAAAAGAAATTTTGAGGATGATTTTATGCCGTATCACTTATATGTTTGTCCGAAAAACTCCGAAGAACTGCTAAGACATATTGCATTCAGGGAATATTTGAAAGGACATGCTTCTGAAAGAGAAGAATACGGTAGTTTGAAAATGCGGCTTGCCGAGCAGTTTCCAACAAGTATAGATAAATACATGTCAGGAAAACATGACTGTGTCCAGAGAATATTATTAAAAATCAGGAGTGAATCAGCGATTCCGTCCATCTACACAAAACCGGAGTCGGATTAAATGTCATTAATCTGTAGGGGCGGACGACTCTGTCCGCCCGCCCCAAATGATTGCTAATTAGGTTGAAGAGTTAGAAATAAACCGGTTTTCCGGTTTTCGCAGATTTATATATCGCCTCAAGTATTTCGGTCACCACCAGTGCTTCTTCCGGCTTAACCACAGGCTCTGTGCCGTTAAGCAGGGATTCAATCCATAAGTTTGCTTCTAAATCAGCAGGCGACGCTTTTGCACCTTCATAAAAGTCCACACCTTTTGCATCCAGGGCTGGAGTGGTTGTGTACATTTTCCCCAGATCCTCGCCATTCAGCCTGAGGCCGTCCAGCATATCAGCCCCTCCCTTTGTACCGCAAAGTGTGGTCTTGGCTTCCCCTGTCTGAAGTGTGTTCAATGCCCAGCTCGATTCCAGGACAATTGTAGCTCCGTCCTTCATGGTTATAAAACCGAAAGCAGAATCCTCCACCGTGAATTTATCAGGATCCCATGGTCCCCATGCATTGGCAGCATTTTTAGTACTGCCCAGTTTATGATATGTATTCCCTACGACATATTTCACGTCATAGTTGTTCATCATCCAGAGAGTCAGATCCAGTGCATGAGTCCCAATATCGATGAGAGGACCTCCTCCCTGCTGCTCTTCATCAAGGAAAACTCCCCAGGTAGGCACGGCACGCCTTCGTATGGCATGTGCCTTGGCGAAGTATATCTCCCCAAGGTCGCCCCTCCGGCACAGGCTGTACAGGTGTTGGGAGTCAGGACGGAATCTGTTCTGATATCCTATGGTAAGCTTTTTGCCGGTTCTCTTTGCAGCATCCAGCATCTTTCTTGCATCTGCTGCTGTTTTTGCCATGGGCTTTTCACACATAACATGCTTTCCCGCCTCAAGAGCGGCAACCGTTATTTCCGCATGAGACTTGTTCGGAGTTAATACATGGACAACATCAATGCTTTTATCGGAAAGGAGCTTTCTGTAGTCCTTATGCACTTTGGCATCGGGAATACCATATTCTTTAGCCGCCTTTTCGGCCCTTTCGACAACTATATCCGAAAAAGCCACCATTTCAACCTTTCCGGTTTTTTCAAGGGCCGGCATGTGTTTTCCGTTTGCTATACCTCCGCAGCCGATGATTCCAACCTTCAATTTCCTGTTCCCAGTCATCACTATCATCCTTCCATTGTTTATTATTATTTGTATATCATACATTTCCTGTTATGCCTTGTAACTTATTCATAAGGATATTACCCTTATCGTTAAAACAATACCTGTTAATCAATTACAGTATGGATTGTATCATGCAACGAAATATCCTCTTTGAATACAGGCTTTATCCTCAATTTGAAATTGAACTTGTTTTCAGCCAGCCGGTATTGGGGTAAAAGTTCAGGTCCGCAGCTGTTTGAGCCGACCCCGCTCATCATGTAGTCAATATTTATAATGGTTTCTTCCCGTCTATTCAGTTCATAGGTATGATTGGCCTGTGTCAGGTCCTCCGGGGTGAAATGGGAGGCATTGAAGGAGAAATCATCCATGCCGATGAACAGCAGCCCCATGCCAAGCAGATTTGTCACGGCAGCCCACTCGGTACCGAAATGGCTTCCATTTTCCTGCGGCATGATATAGTTTTCATGCATGTTGTCAACCTTGTCCGCGAATCTGCTCAACCGCGTGCTTTGTCTCTTGTCAATATAGCTTTCATGCGGTCCATATCCAAAATACTCTACAAGTTCGCTTCCTTCAGGCATCCATAACTGCAGTCCGAACCTCGGCAGGAAAGGGATATCCTTCCTTGCTTCAACTTTTGTATCAAGGACAATGTCCCCGCTGCCATAGACTGTCCAGATGGCAGTCCCATGCACCACAGGCTTTTTTATATAGCCCCCAAGGGAGAATGACACACAAAAACTTATATGCTTGCTGTCGGAACTTGCGATATTTACAGAATAGATATGGGTATCAAGCCTGTCGTATCCCTCTTTCATCCATGGATTCTTTATTTTCCGGTCATTGTCGGTTGGCGCGCGCCATATGTTGAATGACGGCTTCCTGCATATCATTTCCATACCGTTGAACTCTATGGCGGAAAATGATCCATAATTTCTGTCAAATACATACTTAAAGTCATATCCTTCTATGACTACCTCTTTCTCGGTTTCTTCTATCCGGATGCACGGCATGTCGCATTTTTTCAGTATGGCTTTTTCAATTTTACCCACCGGAAGCTCAAACTGGGTAAAGCCTAATTCAAAGCCTCTGTCAGCCCATTCAGTATCTTTTTTCAACTCATAAGATATTGTCAGGGAATACCTTCCATCAGGCTTTTCCGGCAGTGAATACGGAATTGAGATGTTTTGACTACTGTGAGGCGGGGCGGAAAGATTGCACAACTCGCCCCCATCTATTGTTTCACCACCTTTCTCAACTTTCCATTTCAGGCTGATATGAGAAAGGTCAATAAAGTCATAAAGGTTTATGACTTTTATTTCCCCGGAATTCAAGTCAACAGCCTCCGTCTTTACGGGCGATATGACATTTTTCAGCTCCAGCAGGCCCTTATGAGGGGTCCTGTCAGGATAGACCAGCCCGTCAATGCAGAAATTACCGTCATTGGGCTGGTCCCCGAAATCGCCTCCATATGCATAATATACAGTTCCATCCGGAAGTTTTGTTTTCACTCCGTGATCGGTCCATTCCCACACAAAACCGCCGGCAAGCCTGGGATGCCTGTAGAAGAGGTCCCAATAGTCCTTAAGATCCCCAGGGCCATTACCCATTGCATGGCAATATTCACATAATATAAGCGGACGTTTTTCATTACTGTTTTTTAAAAACTCATCCGTAATCCATGATATTGGAGGGTACATCCTGCTGTAAACATCAAGGCACCCTGTGTCCGCTTTTCCGTTTTCAAATATGTCCGCGCAGTCAGAACTGAAAATGCGCTCATAATGTATCAGCCGCGAGTTGTCCCGTCCCTTTGCCCATATAGCCATCTTTCTGTGATTGTCCCCAAAACCCGATTCATTCCCCAATGACCAGATCAAAATACTGGGATGGTTTTTATCCCTTTCCACCATTCTCTGCATTCTGTCCAGGTAAGCCTGTTCAAATTCCGGATCCCCGGAAATCAGGCTGTGTTCTCCGACACACACAGTCCCATGTGTCTCAAGGTCTGCTTCATCGATAACGTAGAAGCCCATTTCATCACAGAGTTCAAGGAACCTGGGGTCGTTTGGATAGTGAGAGGTTCTGATGGCATTTATGTTGTGGCGTTTCATCAAAACAAGGTCATTCTTCATATGGTAAAAGGGTATGGTATGTCCAAGCTCAGGATGTGAGTCATGTCTGTTGACACCTTTGAATTTCACAGGTACATTGTTTATCAGTATTACCGAGTCAATTATTTCTATCTTTCTGAAACCCACCTTAAGAAGTATAACCTCTTCTCCGTGGTAGAGGAAAATCGAATAAAGGTTTGGCTTTTCTGCAGACCAGAGTGCGGGCTTTTCAACCTTGAATTCCAATACACCGCTGTTTGAAGCACCAAATGTCCGCTCTTCCATGATTTGTCCTTCAGTATCTGCAAGCTCCGCTTTTAGCACTGAAAACAAGCCTCCTCCGGCTTCAATTTCGCATTTTATCCTTCCTTCAAGGCAGTCGCCGTTCATCTCAACGCGGGCGAATACATCGGTTATATGTATCTTATCCCTTTGCAGCAGGTACACATCTCTGAAAATACCCGACAGCCTCCACATGTCCTGATCCTCAAGATAGCTTCCGTCGCACCATTTGAGAACCATAACGGCTATACGGTTCCTGCCCTGCTTAAGATATCCTGTTACCTTGAATTCGGAGGTCATGTGACTCACCTGGCTGTATCCCACAAACTCACCGTTTATCCAAAGATAGAAGCATGAATCAACCCCTTCAAAGACCAGGTAGTGCTCTTTCTGCCCGATATCACCGACGTTAAAATCGCGGATGAATAAACCCGCAGGATTGTCATTGGGCACAAACGGAGGGTCACAAGGGTAAGGATAGTTTATATTGGTATATTGGGGTTTATCGTAACCGTGCATCTGCCAGTTGGATGGAACAACAAGATCATCCCAGTCTACCGGGTGGAAATTTTCTTTATAAAAGCCGTCTTCAACGTTGTTAACGGTATCATGGTATTTGAATTTCCAGGTTCCGTTAAGGCTTTTGTAATACCTTGATGTACCTCTTATACCCTTTAAAGCTTTTAACTTGTTTTCATAGGGGATAAAATACGCATGAGGTTTTTCACAATTGATATGCAGCAGCCGGGGGTTTTCCCAGTATTTCTCCACAAAGTGCATAAGCCAGCCTCCTTTGTTTATAATAGTGTCATTATGTCACATCTCTTCTTTCTTTTCTGTCATCATTATATACCTTGCTGACAGTTGATAAAATATGTATTTTAAAAATTTATGATTCTTTGAATGGTCCGTTTAATATATCCGCAACAAATTATATTAAGCGGGGTAAAAAAAAGACAAACAATATTTGCTTTTTATATACAAATTTTATCATTTCGTTGCCTTTTATCCAACTTATACTGTAAAATATTATTGGATATGATTCAGCTTAACAATATGCGTTAGTCTGATATACATCAGCTTATTTTTCGTAAAGCAGTCATAAATCAAAAGCCTTGGAAACTATAATAGGTATGACAATAGTAACCAAAAGGAGGTAAAAACAATGGAGAAAGTAGGTCTACAGTTATACTCCATCAAGGAGCTTACACAGAAGGATTTCATCGGAGCCATAGAGAAGGTGGCTAAAATCGGTTATGACGGGGTGGAGTTTGCAGGGTATTTCGATACACCTGCAAAAGATTTGAAAGCAGTCCTCGGAGCCTACGGCATCAAACCGGCAGGCAGCCATATAGGCCTGGCAAAGCTGAAGGATGAATTGGACAGGGTGATAGAATATTGTCTTGAAATAGGAGACCCTTATATCATTTGTCCATCTATGCCGGCAAATATGAGGGACAGCGCAGATGCCTGGAAAAGGAATGCAGAGTTCTTCAACACTGTGGGAGAAAAGTGCAAAGCTAATGGCATCAGGTTCGGATACCACAACCATGCATATGAGTTTGAGGTATTCGATGGGAAATTTGCCCTGGACATACTGGTCGAAAACACCCAGCCGGATTTGATGTTCGTGGAGCTCGATACCTTCTGGGTGGAATATATGAACCTCAAGTCTGTAGATTTCATTAATAAATATAACAAACGCTGTTCGGTATTACATATCAAGGATATGAAAAGCCCGGAAGAGAAAATAAATACCGAAATAGGAAAAGGTATCATGGATTTCAAAGAGATTACCTCACTCGGAAAGAAAATCGGTGTTGAATGGTATACGGTGGAGCAGGAAGAATTTGAAGTCGACCAGCTCTATAGTATAAAGGAAAGTCTGACTTATATGAGAGAAATACTTTAAGCTAAGGGAGGGAAACCGACATGAAGAGCAATAAAATAAGAATAGGTATCATTGGAGCGGGAAACATTGCCCAGAGCCAGCATATTCCCGCATATCTCAGGCTAAAGGATGTAGAACTGGTTGCGGTATGCGATTTGAAAGAGGAAAGGGCAAAAGAGGTTGCCGAAAAATATGGCATGAAATACTCCACAACCAGCATCAATGACCTTGTAGCCCTGGAAGAGCTGGATGCAGTTGATATATGTGCCTGGAACAACGCTCATGCACAGGCAGCCATTGCAGCTGCTGCCGCCGGAAAGCATATACTGTGCGAAAAGCCCATGGCTTTGAATGTGCAACAGGCAGAGGAAATGCTGAAGGCTTCCAAAAAAAGCGGCAAGGTATTCATGATGGGGTTTGTGAACAGGTTCCGTCCTGACAGTATTGTCTTGAAAGACATGCTGGATACCGGGAAGTTCGGTGAAATATACTACAGTAAAACAGGCTGGTTAAGGAGAAGAGGAACTCCTCTCGGCTGGTTCACAGATACTTCAAAAGCAGGCGGAGGGCCTGTCATTGATATCGGAGTGCATGTAATTGATCTGACCTGGTATCTGATGGGTAAGCCAAAACCAATAAGCGTGAGTGCCACCGTTCATAAGGACAAACTTGGAAACTACAAAACCAAGGGTGTAGGCAGATGGGTCGCTTTCGATACTGACAATCTCAAGTTTGATACTGAAGATTCTGCAGCAGGAATCATCAGGTTTGAGAACGGTGCTTCCATGAATTTCGAGGTAAGCTGGGCCATCAATGCAAAGGACACGGGCATATACAGCCATATTTTCGGAACTAAAGCCGGAGCAAGCCTGAATCCTTTTGCCATATACGGAGAAGATGCCGACTACCTCATGGATTCCACTCCAACAATTGGAAAGGATGACCGTTTCTTCAATGAAATCAGCCACTTCATCGATTGCATAAAAACCGGAAGCCAGCCTGTATCCTCAGCCCAGGACGGCCTTGAAATCCAGAAGATACTGAATGGTATTTATGATTCGGCTAAAGCCGGAAAGGAAATTCTGCTTTAGGTTTATTGGTTGTAAAGAGCAAGCCACCCGGATGGGTGGCTTGCTTTCTTTTATATCACCTGGTGTAAACATCCTCACTTGTCAAAAGGTTGAGCATCGGTTCGCCTGCACGGAAGCGTCTTGCATTTTCGCAAATTACATTGATAGCACGGTCAGTCTTATCAGGTACCGGGGGTGTGAAATGGGGGGTTATCAAAAGCCTGGGACAATCCCACAGGGGACTGTCAGGAGGCAGAGGTTCCTTTGAGACTGTATCAAGACCCGCCCCCGCTATACGTCCGGCCTTTAATGCTTTTACGAGTGCATCTTCATCAATGATCGAACCCCTACCCAGATTTATAATAATGGCATTAGGTTTCATCATGCCAAGTTCATGTTCTCCTATCAAATTATAAGTTGCATCCGAAAGAGGAAGTGCTATTGCAATGAAATCACTTTCTTTCAGCAGTTCGTCAATTGAATCGCCCTTATCCTTGCAGTAGAGTTTATCCACACCTTCCGGCAGTTCGGTATAGCGGCGTCTGTAGCCCAGCACCCTCATATTGAAGGCTTTTGCACGGATTGCAAGTTCTCTTCCTGTGTGGCCCATTCCCAGAATACCTACAGTTCTCCCGTATAATGCCTTAAGTTCACCCATCCCTTCAACTTTACCATATTGATGCCGCTTCTGAGCCTCATAAAAGGCAGGGAAATTATAGGCAAGTGTCAGCATGAAAAACATGCAGTGTTCCGCAAGTGCCGGGCCTGAGCGTCCGGCCGAGCTTGTAACATTCAAGCCCTTCTCGAAAACATCCGGGCGTGCAGACTTGTTAAGGCCTGCGTGGTCGCAGTGTACCCATTTGAGCTTTGGGGCTTTGACATATCTTTCATCCAGGTCACCTCGCAAAAGTGCGACGTCGGCCCGCTCAAGCACTGCAGATATACCTGCGGCATCACTTGCATCAAGCTGGATAAACTCTGCAGGCGCAAACACCTCTCTTAACTTATCCATGTACTCCTTTTCATGCGTCAGCGTAGACAATACTACATTGATGGTTCCCATGAAGAATCCTCCTTTTCAAATGTTTATTATCATATTTATATGATTTATGCAAACTTGCTGCTTTTATTATTTTATTTTGAAATCTTAACGCATTCGAACAGGTCAAGCCGAGGAATCTTTACAGTCAATTCATTTTGTTCCTCAGTAAATTCATATTCTTTACCTGTTACAAGGCTTTTTACCGACCCTGGTTTTCCTGCAAAGGGTATTGTTACTGTGAGATCTGCCATGGGAACCGGAGCAAAATATGTAACCCCGAAGTGCCCTGAATTGTTAACAAGGTGCAGCAGTTGGAAGCTTCCATCTCTGCGTTCGAAAACAGTCGCTTCCACCATAGGTGACAGATTACCTTCTACACGCTTGATTTTAAGTATGTTTTCAAGAAGGTCGGCAACCAGGTTGATGGTATTGAGGTAACCCTGCTTGTAGTATTGCTTTCCGGGTTCCCATGGAATAAATACGCCCTTTCCCTTGCCGAAGGAATTCACTGTGATACCCGGAAGTTCAGTAACCACTGTATAGTAGCAGCGTTCCGGCGGTCCGTACATATGTGGCGGTACAAGCTTCATATACTTTTTGACACTGCTTTCATATTCAGAAAATACATAGTTACCGTCCATATAAACAAGGTCGGTAACAAGGAAACGTTCAAATCCATTCTTCTCATCCATCTTAAAATAGGATGAACGCATGTCAGAGCGGACATAATTTATTTTACTGATGCCCATGCATTTGAAAGGAGGCTCCTGTCTCAATTCAAAATCATCCCTGCGCAATCCCGCACTTCCAACTGCAATGACAGTACCTCCAGTTGCTGCAAAGTCATCCAGCTTTTTGCACACATCGTCTCCCAATGCCTGATAGCCTGGAACTATAATTGCGTCATATTTGTCCCATGGAAGGTCCAGTGCTCTTTCCACCATGATGGTATCAAAAAGGAAATGATTTTCTGCCAAGAATCTGAACCAACCCCTGAATTCCTGCTGGTCGCCGTCCCCACCATTTAAGAGCCCGATGTTGGCTTTTGAGGTAAGATTGACATACTCTTTTTCGCATGCTGCATGATAATGGAACAGCTTCTTTATACCTTCATAGCCGGACTTATCCTCATGGTTTTCCATCCTTCCCATGATATAATAGTCCAGGCCTCCTGCCTCGGCCAGGTTCTGGGCCATCCTGAGGCTTTGCTCATCAGGTGATATGGCTACATGCCTGTATGGAAAATCAATGAAATCAACGGTAGTATTAACGGAAATCATTGCAGGATATGAGCTTACAACCCACTTTGTATTGTCCGAAGCACTATACTGCCAGTAAGGCAGCGGCCTATCAACAGCTGTGTTCGATTCCTGTCTTACCAGTCCCTCCAGCGACTGCCTGTTATTGAATATGAGGAGGTCGGGCCTTACTTCCTTCAAACTTCTGTATATCTTATCCTGGTATTCGGCCAGGGTCCTCTTCTTGAAAACCAGATACTTTCTGAAGGCAGGGTCATTCATGTTTTCTTCCTTTGGCAGGTTCATTTTGAACATTTCGGTGAACTTCCTCCTGCAGCTGTCACACTGGCAGATGCCATGGTAGTTTCCGCTGTAATCCTTTACCTGGTAGCCTCCCATATTGAAGAAAATACCGTCCACATCCAGGGCTGTTATACACTCCTTCATTATTTCAAAGGCATATTTCTGCTGATAATCACCGTTCAAACAGCAGTGGACATCTCCGTTGTAATCCACTATATGCCCCTTGGGACTTATGTAAGCCCATTCGGGATGTGCTTCATAAATTGGCCTGCGAACCTTGGAAAAATCCGTTCTTGCAATAACTGAAATATTCGCGTCATGACAGGCTGTAATGATTTTCTCCAGGCTGTCGCCTTTCAGGAATTCACTTTGGAAATGGAACGGCAGCTTTGTCGGGTAGCTTGCAATGATACCTGCAACATTAATGAATACTGATGTAGCCTTAAACTCCTGCAGTTCCTTTACAAAGCTTTCCGCATCGATATCAAGCATGTCAGTTTCTCTCAAATTGGTCTGGAACTGCCTCCATCGACTGTCTAACCTCCATTGTT
>CALMWN010000562.1 GCA_937873555.1 uncultured Clostridia bacterium | reverse complement strand
TACACTATCCTCTTCGTCGGCAGCGTCAGATGTGTATAAGAGACAGGCTCTAATCCCGTCCAGCTTCAGTGTGGAAATAACTTCATTCAAAAACTTCACTCTTTTGTCCAGCGAATCAAGCAAAGTTACTTTAAGCTCTTCAATGGCAACCTTCAAAGGTATGCCTGGAAACCCGGCCCCTGTACCCACATCTATCAGCATTGAATCCCTTTTTTCCACGTATTGGCATATGCTGAGGGAATCGATAAAATGCTTGATTATCACATCCCTGTCATCTTCAATAGCTGTAAGGTTGATCTTTTCATTCCACTCCGCAAGAACGTCCTTGTATTTCAACAGGCTGTCTGCCTTTAAAGTATCCAAGTCTACGGATAGTTGTCCCGCACCTTCCAGGAGCATATTTTTCAAGTCAGCTTCGTTATTCATAACTTCCTCCACAAATAAAATTTGCTCGGCATCGAGCCGTCGCAAATTTTGTCTTCACATGTTGCAGACCAAATATAAGTTGAACCGGTTTTGAATTCAACCCGTGTGGCGTGATTCACGTCATTTTCTCCGCCTGTGCTGTTCAAGGTATATAAGCAGTACTGAAATATCTGCAGGAGATACTCCCGATATTCTTGAAGCCTGACCTACAGAGTTGGGTTTTATCTGGTTCAATTTCTGTCTGGCCTCAATCCTCAAACCCTGTATTTCACTGTATTCAGTGTCTTTCGGCAGTTTTTTGTCCTCCAGCCTTCTAAACTGATCTACCTGTATCAATTGCCTTTTTATATATCCTTCATATTTTACAGATATGGACACCTGCTCTCTCACTGCATAGCTCAGATCAGGCCTTTCCCTGTCAATAACGGCAAGCTCTTCATATGAAATTTCAGGCCTTCGCAGCAGCTCGGCCAATTTAGCACCACTTTTTATAGTGGTACTTTTTTTGCTTTCAAGAAAGCTGTTTATCTCTTCGCTTGGAGGAACTACCGTCTTTTCCAGTCTTTCAACCTCAAGGTTTATTTTATTTCTTTTTTCTTCAAACCTTCTGAATCTTTCCTCACTTATCAGCCCAACCCTGTGTCCTATGGGTGTAAGCCTCAAATCGGCATTGTCCTGCCTGAGCAGCAGTCTGTATTCCGACCGCGAGGTCATCATCCTGTATGGTTCCCTTGTACCCTTTGTCACCAGGTCATCTATCAAAACCCCAATATAGGCATCCGATCTGTCCAGAATGAGCGGCTCTCTTCCTTTGATTTTCATAGCGGCATTGATACCGGCAACAAGCCCTTGTGCAGCTGCCTCCTCGTATCCGGAGCTGCCGTTGATCTGGCCTGCTGAAAACAACCCTGAGATATTTTTGAATTCCAGTGAAAGTTTTAATTGTGTGGCATTTATACAATCATACTCAATTGCATACGCACTTCTCATTATTGAAGCATTCTCAAGCCCCGGCAAAGTCCTTACCATCTGTACCTGGACATCCTCAGGAAGGCTGCTTGACATGCCCTGTAAATACATTTCCTGTGTATCAAGGCCCATTGGTTCGATAAAAACCTGATGGCTTTCCTTATCTGTGAATCTTACCACCTTGTCTTCTATCGATGGGCAGTACCTTGGCCCGATACCTTCAATCATCCCTCCAAACAGCGGGGACCGGTGAAGGTTTTCCCGTATAACCCGGTGCGTTTCCTGATTGGTATATGTAAGCCAGCATGATACCTGGTCTTTAACGATTTCCTCCACCTCGAAGGAAAAGGGTATTATTCTTTCATCGCCGGGCTGCTCTGTCATTTTTGAAAAGTCCAGACTTCTCCTGTTTATTCTTGCAGGAGTACCTGTTTTGAATCTGAAAAGCTCTATCCCTATGGACTTAAGGCTGTCAGACAGCCTGTTTGCAGGGAAAAGTCCGTCAGGCCCGCCGCTGTAGCTGACATCGCCTATAATTATCTTTCCTTTCAGGTATGTACCTGTGGTTAAAACTACCGATTTGCATTTATATACAGCCCCTGTATGAGTCTTTATTCCTGTTACCGTTTTGCCGTTTTCCGTGAGCAGTTCAACGACCTCTGCCTGTTTGATATCCAGGTTTTCCTGCATTTCCATGGTGTTTTTCATTTCCATCTGATATCTTCTTCTGTCAACCTGTGCACGTAGTGAAAATACTGCAGGGCCTTTTGCCGAATTCAATATCTTGGACTGTATGAAGGTTTTGTCGGTATTCTTGCCCATTTCGCCGCCCAATGCATCCAGTTCCCGTACGAGATGTCCCTTTGCCGTACCTCCGACACTGGGATTGCAAGGCATGTTCGCAATGCTGTCAAGGTTTATGGCAAAAACAGCTGTTTTACACCCAAGCCTTGCTGAGGCCAGGGCAGCTTCACACCCGGCATGTCCGGCTCCAACTATTACAACATCATATTCTCCTGCAAAATACTCCATTATAAAAATCCTTTCAAAATTAAGTATATGATGGCACTGGGTTTTTAACAATCTCCCTATTTGCCAATACAGAATCTCTTAAATATTTCATGCATTACATCCTCACTTAACGATTCTCCGGTAATTCCGCCAAGATATTCTGCGGCATTCTTAATGTCAATCGTTACGCAGTCCAGTGGAAGTCCGTTTTCATGTGCCTCCATGGCATCGCTTATACTTTTCAGGGTCTTGTCTATTAAAGCCTTGTGTCTTACATTGGTAACCAGGATCTCGTTGTTTATATTTATACCTCCGGCTAAAAACATATCGGAGATATAATTCTCAAGTTCTTCAATCCCCTTTCCCTCTTTAATTGAAGACTCGATTATCATTTTTCCCTCAAGAGCCCTTTTGATATCAGAAACATCGCCATTAACCAGATCTACTTTATTTATGAGTACAACCAGCCTTTTGTTCCCGACTTCCTCAAGTATGTTCAAATCGTCACTCCCGATTCCTTCATCCGCATCAATCATCATTATTACAAGATCTGCACGGCTTACCGCCTGCTGAGCCCTTTCAACGCCAATCCTCTCGACAATGTCCTCCGTATCTCTTATTCCGGCAGTGTCTGTGATTCTCACAGGTATGCCGTTAATGTTTATATATTCCTCGATAATATCTCTCGTTGTCCCCGGAATATCGGTCACAATTGCTTTTGCTTTCCCGGAAAGCCCGTTTAACAAAGAGGATTTCCCGACATTCGGCCTTCCTACTATCACAGCATTGATTCCTTCTCTTAGAATCCTGCCCTTTTCAAATCCCTTTATCAAATTATCCAGCATGTCATGAAGAGCGCTTAATTCACTATATACCTTCTCCCCGGTGATTTCTTCCATATCATGCTCAGGATAATCCACGGTGACTTCTATGTGTGCAATCAATTCGATCAGTTTACTTCGTATGCTCCTGATTTTGGATGACAGCCTTCCTTCCAGCTGGTCTACCGCCGCTTTTGAACTCTCATCGGTTTTTGAATTGATAATGTCAATGACTGCCTCCGCCTGCGACAAATCAATCCTTCCGTTAAGGAAAGCCCTTTTTGTAAATTCGCCGGGCTCCGCCAATCTGGCCCCTTCCTTCACAATCAGTTCGAGTATTCTCTTTAGCACGATAATCCCGCCATGGCAGTTTATCTCAACAATATCCTCCCTGGTAAATGTA
>CALMWN010000561.1 GCA_937873555.1 uncultured Clostridia bacterium | reverse complement strand
GTTGAAAATGTTATCCCAATTATTCCAAAAATAAAACAGATTATTATAGTTGGTGTATTCACCCTACCAAATAAAAGAGGAATAACAAAAGAAATTATTGCCACAAAAACAACACCTAAAAGAAAAATCTTAATGTACCTATTTATTCTCGGAAATTTTACATCCATTTTACAAAACCCTCCGTTTTTGATATTGGCTCCCATTCCTACTGGTTGATCCGGTAGAATTCCGTTTTTGAAACAGTCATTCTTTCGTCTTACTTCATTAAATATAAAGATTGTGAAATATCAAAAAACCTATTCTATGTTGTCTGTATATTATTTAAATATAAAATTTCAGGCATCATATGGCAATTCTGTTCCCACTCTTCAACAAGAATACTGTAGTGTAGCTCGTTTTCCCATTTGCCGTTTTTAAGCCTAACTTTTCTAAACTCTCCTTCTCTAACCATACCGACTTTTTTCATAACTCTTTCTGACTGAAGATTATTGGCGTTGCATCTTGCAGCAACTCTATGTAAATTCAAACGTTTAAAACAGATTCCTACAAGTGAATTAGCTATTTCAGTAGCATAGCCGTTACCCCAAAAGCTTGGAATTAGTAAGTAACCAATCTCACCACAGCCGCCAAAATTATTCAGGTTATGAATCTCAATATCCGCAAACCCAGTAAAACTTCCATTCGAAGCTAGAAAAACTGCAAATTCATAAGCTTTTCGATTTTCAAAAGTAATATTATTTTTTAATACTTTTTTAAAATATGGAAGTATATCTTCTTCACGACCAAATTTATCTATCAAGGTATACTTCATTACTTGTTCATTTGAAAATACAGAAAAGAATAAATGAAAATCATTTTCCGTGAATTCTCTGTAGACAAGCCTCTCACTTCTAAACTTCATAGAAATATCCTCCAAAACTAACTTTCATCAGTTAAATCTTACCATAATATTATAAAATTCACAAAATACATCTAATAATTACTTTAGTTATTACGTTAAATATAACTTGTACGTAAAAAAAGAAATATATAAACTTTATTCGATTGTTACATCAACATTTATTCAAATAAATAATTATTCCATATTTCAAACCTGACTTGTGACTAAAATTGATAGTATTCATACTGTTTCTGGAAGTCTATAAGTGCCATTTAAAAAAGCCTCAATAAGGTCTGACATCCTTTGGGCATAATCCTCAAAATTCCCTTCGCTATTTTCAAAATTAGCAGGATTCTCCACATAGCCTTCTGGCGTTAACTTTTTAGCTTCACTCCAACCTCTGCTCCATATCTTTAAAGTGTCTATGTTCAGATTTGTAGGTTCTAGTGTTTTTGCCAGTTCAGTATCTACAAGCTCCGGAAAATAACGGTTCATCTCCGCTGTTTCTCCTTCCCCAGCATGGATATCGATATATCTAGGTTGCTCCGTCTGGATGCTTGGTTTGCCGGAAATAATTATATATGGTTCGCTGCCTTTTAATCCGAAGAACTTCAACCTGGTCCCCGGTATAATATAGTAAGCTCTAATCCCCGTTCCCATACGGGCTTCTTTAATTCCTTCCATTAGTGCTATGCAATGCTCTGTGTCTCCATGGTGGTTAACTCCAAATACGTAAGTAAATCCCAATATTTTTAAAGAAGCCATAATATCATAGATTACTGCCTTTACAGTTTCTCTCCGGGATGTAAATGATCTAGGAAAATCTCCGGTTACATTGTTGATACCCCAGTAGAATGGTGGAGCAATTATTGTTTTGATATTTTTCTCTTCTAATTTCTGTTTCATCAATCTACACTTGGTATAGCCCAGATATGTATCTACTCCCAGGCACATATGAGGACCATGCTCCTCAATAACGCCCATAGGAAATAATACAATAGCCCCTTCCTTCGCAGACCTATCAACTTCTAGCCAGGTCATGTCTGCCATCGTATCTTCAAAAATTGAATATCCCATATAACCTAACCCCTTTCTTTAAAAGCAGTATTAAACTTATGTATGCTACTAATCCCTTTGTGACATCAGTTTTTGATTCTTCTGGATGAACCAGCTGTCTTATATTTTAAAGAATTTATTTCAAGACAATATTTTACTTTATCGCATTATACAATAAAATGCCTAAAAAGGGAATAACATCCATGCAATATTGATATAGTTATTATTAATATCTATCTGGCGTTTTTGATACACTTGTAAAAATAATAAAGGGCAAAGTATATTTCAACTATGCCCTCGATACTAATATATTATTTAGCACCTTTAATAACTTTTATCTCAACATCTTGCTTTTCTACTTTTTGATAAAGTTCATCAAATTTTCTTTCAACAACTTCTAGCTTTTCAAAGGTTTGCTTATAGCCATCAAACATAGCCTTAGAGTTATTATCAAGCTTATTTTCTAATCGAACAACATCATTTTTGAGGTCTTTTATATCTTTGCCCATATCATTAAATCGTGATGAGAATTCACTATACATTTTACTTAATAGTTCAAAAGCCTTATCATCCAAGCATACCACGCCCCTTTTTGATATTATAACACATTATACAGGCAGAATATACCACATCAATTGCTTAATTTTTTTAACCTGGCTGCTTTTATAGATTCTTTGTTCAAATCCTTAAATCTGCTTAAATTTCTGTATAGAGTTGATCTCGATATTTTCAGGAATTTGCATACTTCTGTCACTGAATAATTGTTTGTATCAATTAACTCCAAAGCCATTTTTACTTTCTTTTCGTCCATCATGGGTTTTCTTCCACCTAGCCTTCCCCTGACTCTGGCAGCCGCAAGTCCGGCTATAGTTCTTTCACGAATTATATCTCTTTCAAATTCTGCAAGTGCACCAAAAATATGAAATACAAGCTTGCCTCCGCTGGTAGTAGTATCAATATTTTCTTTAAGGCTTTTAAAGCCTATTTCGCGTTTCGTCAAATCATTTACGACCTCTATCAAATGCTTTAATGATCTTCCTAACCGATCTAGCTTCCAGACGACAAGAGTATCACCTTTGCGAATATATTTTAATGCTTCAATAAGTCCTTTCCTTTCATCCTTTGCTCCACTAGCAACATCAGAGAATATTTCTTCACACCCTTCGGCTTTAAGTGCATCTGTTTGCAAATCCAATTTTTGGTCGTCTGTACTAACTCTTGCATAACCCACTTTCATAATAGCCCCCATAAGAAAATTTATACTATAATTGTTGCATAATTTCATAAAAATATCAATATTAGAGATACAGATAACGGAATGGGAAATGAAACAGAACAGACAAATGTTTAAATAAATATAGAAAAATTCCAAAGAAGTGTATCAAAAATAGCCATTTGTGAAACACGTCTATAAAAGTACTGAATATTTACGGATAACCAGAAATTGGGAATATAGGGTTTATGGACACAAGATATTAAAGATTATAAAGGTATACTTTTGCAGTTAACTGTTTAAGACAAGATGTAGATATTAAAATACTATCTGAAATGCTTGGACATCATAGCGTTGCATTTACTTTAGAAGTATACTGTCATGTACTAGAAGAAATGAAAGTGAATGCTGCAGAAAAAATAGGTAATTTCCTTAGGCTATGCTTTAACGAAAAAAATAACTCCTTAAATAAGGAGCGATGGATTCTTTTTCAAGCGGAAGCTGGAACCTTCCGCTTGAAATATAAATTTATGATCAGTTGCTGTATGGTTGCTGTAATAGCTACTTCTCAGCAGCAAAATACAATTCCTACAACCCTTGATTTTAATGGTCGGAGTGAGAGGATTTGAACCTCCGGCCTCTTGGTCCCGAACCGTCTGGAAACCTACCCAGAGCCAAATCGCTTCACTAACGCCTATTTCGTGAGTTTGATCACTTGTTTTTTTGTATCCGTTAATTCAAGTATAAAGTGGTCGCAGCAAGGAATCAAGTGGTATTTATTTTCATATTGCTTTTGAGCCTATCGTGAATTATTCCGGGAATCCATATCGTCATTTTTACGCGTAAATAATATGAACCTATACACGAATCAAGTGTTTACGCTAACCAAGTGGTCTGCGAGGGGGAATACTCGATATAAACCAGACATTGTTCTTATATATATTTATTAGTATAAATTCGGGTTTAGCGAATAGCCCCCCGGTAATAGCGAACAAAAATGGTCGCCCTCCCCTTGGGTGGGGTAGTATTACTTTGTCTCCTCCCAATGTTTACGAGCCATCTGAGATAGTTCATCAACGGATAAATCTTTATATAATTCTTCCTGTTCTTTAACGTAATCTCTACCGTCATTGTTCGGTTGTCTCAGGCGTAAGTATCTCATATACCCTGAAACGCCAAGTTCCTTTATAATCGCTTTGTTTGCCTTTTCAATAATTTCAGCGTCGCTCATTTCATTGTTTTTATTCGTTAACATCGCTTTCAAACTCCTTCCCGATGAAATCTACAGGGTTTATCAGTTTAATTGAGCCGATAATATGCCTTAAAGCCTGCTCATTATGCTTAATCGTCCTAATAAAAGGGTTATCACATGTTATAAAGTATTCACATTTTCCGTAAATGGCACACGCCAGGTGCAGGGCGTCTTTGCTTCCGGTATTAGACTTTTCTACAATCTCTTTTGCCATCCGGTCAATAGCTTCATGCCATAAAACCGTTTCAGAACAAACTATCTCAGCAACAGCCTTTATATCTTCACTTTTATCCTTTGACGCTGTATTATTATTTTCAAATTCCAGCATATATGACCAAAGTACTTTATACTGCCATCTTTCGATGAGCTTAAATATAATTTCAATCGCCTTTGACTCAAGCTCTATTTTGGGCTGTGATTGGTCGTCAAATGGGCGATAATAAACGTTCATATCGAGATAAATATTCATTAAATCGCACCTGCTTTCGATTTTATTATAGCATATATATACGTTTTCATAAATTGATTTTCACCCTTAAGTCAGTCATTGGATAAAATAGTAAAGGTTTTATTCTGTTCTGTTTTCATTTACTTTGATTTATTTAATCGCAGTTTTAAATACTTTCGCTATTCAAATGAGTATTGGTACTGGACAAGAGGGGTGCTCCCCCCCAGGGGGCATCAAAGCAGATGCATAAGTTTTCTACTGAAATATGACAATAACATCAACGATATTATAGTGGCAACTGCTATTAATGAGCGATAAATACCTATTTTCTTATGCGAAACAATAAACTGCCCTTTACCGTCCCACCATGTTACCCCTTTATTTGTTAAGCGAAAATATGATACGATATTTGCAATAAGTCCTAAATATTGTATTCCGCAGCCATCGCCACATGACCAAACAAAAAGGCTCCGGTATAAAGCTCTATTAAATGTCAGTTTTTCACCGGTAAGTTCTCGTACAAATACATTTAAAATCCACTTTCCCGGCGTTGTTCCCCATGTAGAAAGTAAAAGAGCTTCTATTAAAGTCCAGAATAGAGGGAATATGCTTATGTACTTCCAAAATGAGTTGAAAAGATTGTATGTTTTAGGAGAGATACTATACCAAATAATATATAATAATGTTCCCCAAATCATGCTGTCTATTGAACGTGCCCACATACGCACCCATGGCCGGACTTGAGGGACATCTTTTTCTCCAAATATTTCTTTTCGTATCTCAATACCACGAGCTATCACGTTGTCAAATGAAGCGTTCTGAGAGGGCATAACAATAGGATTAATTTGTCTTTCAAAATCATCGATTTCACCAACGACTTCATTTTCCATTTCAGTTAATTGTTGCTGAATTTCATCTTCGTTAAATCCATTGGATGTCATTTTTAATAGACAATGTGCTACAATATTTTCTCTGCCATATTTTAATACCAAATCTTTTGGTAAACGAAACGCAAGCCACTCATTCCAACGGAAGAACTCAACGCCAAAATTTTCGTTCTTACCAAGGTCAACTCCAAAAACATTCCAGTATTCACCATCTATATCATTCTTATCGATACCAATTAAAATATTGGTATCTTCAGTTGGCTTAATTTCAGCAAGGTGTGATAATACTTGTTTATAAGAGTCTATGTTTTCAATCTCATCTGGATAAATTATTGTAATTGCTTTCAAAACTTTATCGAAATCTACTTTGGAAAACACATCGTCAAGCTGTATATACTCAGAATCATTCATATCAAGAATATCTCTGTTCCTTGAATATAGTTCATCCTTTGCAGCTCTTATTACTGATTTGCGGTAGTCGTTATATTTTTTATAAATAATATCACGGATTTCATCTTCGGGCAGAGTGGTCAATCGCGATTTTACAGCTTCGATATCATATTCAGACTCGTCAAAATCATTTTCAATAATTTCTTCCGTTATATTTTCCAGGATTAAATCGCTACTGTCCTCGACAACTTCGTTACTTGCTATACGTTTGTTCAATTCTTGCTTTGCGGCTTCAAGTGCGTCAGCTTCATAGTCATCATAATCTTCATTTATCATTTTATAGAGTGCATGAGTTAGCGTTAAATGCAATAGGCGAAAGTCTTGACGGTAAGCTGCCCAAATCAAAGCTCGCCAACCTCGCTGGGATAACGCCTAACGCTTTAAGAAGAAATCTGATAAGAAAAGATGTACTAATGTTATTTGCTGAAAAAGGCTTAAAGGTTACAAGATGGCATATTGAGCCAGCATAAAGGAGGGCAACCACCTTTTCCTGGGGGGATTGCGAACCAGAGTTTATTCTTATATATATAATATAGAACAATGTCTGGTTTGTCAGAGTAGTATTCCCCCTGGTGTACCCCCTCCATATCTATGATGAAGTTATAAAATTAGTAATCGCTAATGAAAGCAAAAGCAAAATGGAAATTTATACACATGACAAATATGACATCGCAAAATCGTTAGAATACGCATGGATACTACGGTATATAAAATTATGTCAGTGTCAGGTGTCAAAGCAACCGTTCTTTTTTAATTTGCAAAACCTCATGTAAAATCGTTGAAAATTACGCTTTTTCATAAATTACAATCGCAATTCTTCAAAGACGGGGCGAATTTATCATTTTCTGAAAGAATAGGATTTATTACATCAAAATTGATATTAAGGTCAACATCAGCATATGTTATTGCTCTTGATAAAGAAGAATCAAAATAGTTGTCAATTCTCATGACAACGTGGGTATCGTCCTCTAACGATAAAAAAGCGTGTCCAAAACCTGCCGGTATATATATTTGTTTCCTATTCTGTGGATTTAACTCTACACAAACCCATTTCTTATATGTCTTTGAATCGTGTCGTAAATCAACCGCAAAATCAAGTCCTCGTCCCTTAGTGCAAAATAATAATTTCGTTTGTGCTTTCGGATTATTTTGAAAGTGGATTCCGTATAATGTTCCTTTTTTCATGGGGCAATATAAAGTCTCCTCAATAAATTCAGTAAAAATTCCAACGTCCTCAAGTTCCCTCTTTGAAAAAAGTTTATAAGAGAATCCTCTATTATCTTCTTTTGCTTCATATTCTAGTACTAATACTTCTCTTAAATCTAATTGAGTTATTTTTATCACTTCAATGCCTCCTCGTATAAAAGCTAGTTTCTATACTTTCTTGTATGCCTTAATTAATAATATCATGCAAAATAACAGTTGAAAACAAAATTACAAAATGAAAGGGCGACCATAGAAGTACGCCCCAAGGATTGTATATCATACCGTTTACAGTGTAAAAGCATTTAACAGATTATACTTATCGTTTAATTCTTTCACAGCAGAGCCAAACAGAGAAACATACCTATTTACCATATCAAGAGAACTATGACCTAATATCCGTTGCAAACTGAATTGGTCGCCATTTGCCATAATCCAATTCTTCGAAAAAGTGTGGCGAAATGTGTGAGCCGACAGCCGGACATCTTTGAAATTCATTATTCCCTTTAACCGCTTGAACATATTTTGGATAGCATTTTCTGAAAGCTTTTCACCTTCGGAGGTTGAGAATATGTATTTTGCGTCTTTGTCCTTAAGATATTGGGATTGGAATGTTTTCCACTCTAAAAATTCCTTTCGGAGCTTTTCAACTAACGGGATTGTCCTTTGCATACGCTTCTTACCGAAAACAGTTACTTTGCCATTTGTCAAATCCACATCGTTCCATTGAATATTAATCAGTTCGCCTACACGTATACCCGTTCCCAGCAGAGTTAGGACGATAACATAGTCCCTGACGGCAAAGAACGATTTATCTTTTCCCTTCATTCTTCTGTAGTAGTTGAGTATTTGTATGACCTGTTCGTCGGTAAAGGCTGCAATTCTTATATCGGTCTTTAGCTTACTGATTTTTTCGCAGGGGTTGCGTTTTTCATTAATAATATTTTCCCTACTACAATAGTTAAAAAACGCCCGTAAGTCGATAATCTTGTGATTAATAGAGGTAGGCGTATTTCCTCTTTCCTCGATACAATAGTTAAGATATGCTTTGACCGTAGCTGATGAAATATCCTCGATGTTGACAATATCTCTCGTCATACAGAACTCTTGGAATTGTTTCAGCGTGTTAGAGTAGGAAGTCACCGTCTTGGGCGAGCAGTTGTTGAATTTCCTGTCGTCTAAAAAATCTTTCATCGTAAATTTGAGTAACAAAAAAACCACTCCTTTTCGTGTAATCAGATACATGAATCAAGTGGTCTCCTCGTGAGTTTCCGCTTTTATCGAGGCTACTTGGTTTTTTCACCTGTGGATAAGTCGTGGAATCCTCGTCATTATTCATTATGGTCGGAGTGAGAGGATTTGAACCTCCGGCCTCTTGGTCCCGAACCAAGCGCTCTACCAAACTGAGCCACACCCCGATTTCAATGACTAAATTATTATAATACAGAACCGGTAATTTGTAAAGTGGTGGTTCGAAAGGTTTTCAGGAATTTAATGGGGCTTTGGTCAGGTAGTGACAGCACAGTTCACCTTCTCCAGTTCCAGACTGTCGAATATCCTCCTGAAGATTTCTGCTGTATACCTTGCATCCACCTCAGCCCGGTGAAGCTTCTCTGTCACAGATATGTCCAGAAGCTCCAGGGCATTTTTCAGACTGTATACCTGTCCCAGCGGCAGTTCTCCTGCTTTTGAAAAATGCTTTTGAATATCGATGGTGTTTTTCATCCATTTGGAATTCATGTGATGAAGCTTGCAGTTTGACTTAAGATGGTGAATATCGTCATGCCCCCAGCTGCATAAAACATAGTCATTATCCAGCCAGCCCCTGAATTGCGATATTACCTTTCTGAATTCATCCGCATTGTTTATATCTTCCTGCTTTATTTCGGTTTTGTTTTTAACGATTGAAAACAGTTTTTTATAAACCTTGGGCTTCACAAAAGCCTGAAAAGTGCTGTAAACCTGCAACTCATCATCAAGTTTTACAGCCCCGATCTCGATGATCTCGTTCGGGTGCCTGTTTTTAAAAGGTTTGCTGTTCAATTCAAGGTCAAAAACTATATAGTTCATGTTACTCCCGGCCAAGTACAAATTTGTATATTACATTGGCAACTCCGTCTTCATCATTGGAAAGTGTGATATAGTCCGCCTTAGCCTTCACTTCATCCTTTGCATTGGCCATAGCCACTCCCAGCCCGGCGTACTCTATCATGGACAAATCATTTGCCCCGTCACCTACTGCAATCATTTCCTCTCTTTTGATCCCGTAATGCTCTCCGAGCCTTTCCATTGCTATGGCCTTGGAAGCTCTCTTATCGACAAACTCCAGATATATGGGCTTCGATGTATGATAATTGATATTGTCGCCTAAGAACTGTCCTACTTCCTTTTCATACCTGTCTATCAGCTCAATTTCATCATACCACAGCATCTTTGTAACTCCCTTTTGGGCAATCTCTTCCGGATCACGGATTATAACGGGCTCCACACGGAATCCTTCGCTGTATTTGGTCGTTCGCGCGTCAATACGGTTGGCATACAGGGTATTGTTGGACCACAGTATAATACTCGTATTATACCTTTCTCCAAGAGAAAAAATACTCTTGACATCATCTGCAGCCATCTTCTGTTCATATAATATTTTTCTTGACTTGCCCATTACTACCATGGCACCGTTATATGTAATGAAGGGCAAATCCAGATTTAACTGTTCATTTAAATGCTCAATACCCTGAATGGGCCTTCCTGAAGAAATTGTGAATATAAGGCCGTTCTCAACTCCCAGACGTATTGCCTTTTTTGTTACCTCTGTAAGCCTGTCCCTGCTGTCAAGAAGTGTGCCATCTATGTCCACAGCCATTAATTTATATGCCATTTTTCTACTCCTTATGTATAGAATAACTACTTTATTTTACTATATTATACTGGAAATTAAAAGTATCAAACATACTATTTACTTGCATATGGACAAATTTGAAGACTTTATATAATATAAATATAAGTCGATAATATATAAGGATACCGTTAATTGAAGTTTTCTACCATACCGGTACAATTATAAATATCATCTTTTGAGGATAATTCTGATGAATGCAAAGGAAATGAAAATCGGTACAAGGCTTGAATTGGAATTGATAAACAAATCAGGCGGAAAAATTGGACAAACATATATAAGTCAGCTTATGGATGTCGTCAACCATGACACCATAGTTATTGCTGCTCCTGTTCACGAGTCCAGGCTTATGCTTATAGTAAACGGTACGAATGTAAGGATTATATTCCGTCATGACAGGCATGGCATATTGAACTTTACAGGTGTGATATCCCATAAGGAGAAGCTTGATAATCTTATTGTCCTTTATGTGAAAATTGAAAGTGATTTTATGAAAATTCAAAGGAGAAGCTATTTCAGGTTGGACTGCAATCTTAAAGCAGCTTATCAGTTCATCCTGGAAGAACCCCCTGATGATGCCGGAGTTAATAATCAGCTTTCCGAGTATAAAAAGGCTATAACAAAAAATATCAGCGGCAACGGTGCATGTATAGTCACAGAAGATGATATTCCCAAAGGTTCCAGGCTGAATCTTAGGATATGGCTGGCAAACGATACAATTATCGACGCTCTGTGCAAAGTTGTCAGAAATATACCTATTGAAATCAAAAGGCAGACAATGTTTGAGCTCGGACTCTTTATACTGGAAATATCACAAAAAGACAGCGAATCTATTGTCAGGTATATATTTAACCAGCAGCGGCAGCTGCTTAAAAACAACATCTCAGACAAAATATAGCCGGCAAAGCTTTACCGGCTATATTTAGGGGAATATCTTTGCGGCATTTATGAAAAGTCATATTCCTCTTCCATTCTGCTTTTAAACTCTTCAAATACTTTATTCAGCTCGTTTTCATCCTCAACACTTATAAAGGAATCTTCGCCTTCCGAGTTATGCTCCAATTTAAGTATAACGACCTCATCAGCCGTTTCATCTTCTTCCTGAACCTCGTTATCTTCCTCCTGAAGAGGTATAAGCACTACATACTCGTTTCCGTCCATTTCTATAGTGTCCAGATGTTCGAATTCCACTTCATCACCATTTTCGTCAATCAATACGACTGTATCATCTCTCTCTTCGGACATTTCCAATCCCTCCCTGCTTCTTTTATGCTTTCAAATTATATCATAGTATTCCTCTGTTTAATACTACATTATTAAAATATAAAGCCTATTTCCCAAGGCTATCCAGATATCCCTGCAATATATGCACAGCAGCGATTTGATCCACCACACCCTTTTTCTTTGAGGTTTTTATTCCCAGTTCATGCATTGTCCTGCTTGCGGCAACCGTAGACAGCCGTTCATCCCATTTTATAACCTCCAGTCCGGTTTTCTCTGCAAGCACCCGGATGAATTCCAGGGTCTTTTCTGCACGCGGGCCAAGCGTTCCATTCATATTTCTGGGAAAACCAACTACTATTTTTTCGGCATTATACTCTTTAATGAGCTGTTTGATCCTTTCAACAGGTCTCCCAAGGCTTCCACTCCAGTTTATTGTCTCAAGTCCTTGTGCCGTCCACCCGAAAGGGTCGCTGACAGCAATGCCGATTCTGCTGTCTCCATAATCCACTCCCATTATACGCATGTATAGCCTCCATTCATAAATTCAGATCTTTTCAATAAACATCAGCATATCTTGATGGCAAATGCCGGGCACGAGCTGCTGCAGTATCCGCATAAAACACATGCCTCTCTGTTTACTACAGCCTTTCCGTCCACAACCTCAAGCGCATTCTGACCGCACCTTTCACAGCATTTGCCGCAGCCTTCACACCAATAGTCGATATGCAGCTTTTTGTCCCTGATCAGGTTTTCCGTGGCTTGAGGCATATCCCCTGTCTCAAATATGTGTACATTCATCTCAACTTCTTCTTCCGACTGCATTCCTACAGCCACAGAATGTATACAGGACAAATCAAGCACAAAGCTGACAGCCTCACCGAAAGAATTCAACAGGTTTCCTCCGCCGAAAGGCTTCATGCTATATATTCCCTTGCCGCAGTCAAATGCTTTTCCGACTGCAGTCAACATTTCACTTATGCTTCCGTCGTTGATACCCAATCCCGTTTTATTGACAATCGGGTGCACAACATCTATCTCCGGCATACCGCATACCGCTTCCACAACCTCGACATTGTGAGTGGATACTCCCACAGCTCTTATAAGACCTTTCTCTTTTGCAGAAATATAATATTCCAGTGCTTCGCGGTGTCCCTTTAGAGTAAGTCTGCTTTCCTGCTCATGCATAAGGAAAATGTCTATCACATCCAGGTCCATTTCCTTTCTGGCCTTTTCCAGACTCTCTTCAGCTCCCCGGGCTGTATATGCATAAGATTTGGAAGCAATGACGGGCTTTTTACCGGAGCGCTTTATTGCTTCCCTTATATGAGAGTAGGTTCCATACAGTTCTGCCGTGTCAATAAAATTTACTCCAAGCTCAAGCGCTTTTATAATAACATCCGCACCTTTTTCAACCGGTAGTCCGACCTGCAGCGGACCGATTACCAAAGCTCCGAAGCAAAGCCGGGAAACCTCGATTCCCGTTTTACCCAGTTTTACATAATCCATATTGCCAGCTCCATGTTTATATTGTAACAAAACTAAACCCCCGCTTATACGGGGGTTTATATCATTTATTCTTATCCAGGTAAAATCTCACAATCTCTTCAAGGAGTTCATCCCGTTCCAGCCTTCTGATAATGCTTCTTGCATTCTGATGATTGGTTATGTATGTGGGGTCTCCGGAAAGTATATACCCGACTATCTGGTTTATAGGATTGTAACCCTTCTCACCCAAAGCTTTATAAACAGATAAGAGTATTTCCCTTGCCTCGTTATCTTTTTCCTTCTCAACCTTGAACATCATAGTTTCATTTATGGTCATATCCAATCACTCTCCCAGCATTTAAGGCTGGCGCAAAATAGTAATGCTAGCGCCGCCAAAGCGGTAAACGGTATTAATAATTCAAAAAACAGTTGTGTTTCTTATACATATATATTAATACAACATGTAAATATATGCAAGATATATAAACCCGTATTTGACTATATAACCCAGAATATGAGACAGGAAACACACTGTATATTATCACGGGATTACTATATCCCCCTCCATATAATCCCCCACAGACCTGTCAAGCCTGACACCATGAATATTTCCCTTCATTGCAGGTTCTGCTTTACACAAAACCCTTATATAGTTTGGAGTATGCCCTTCAAGTATTCCTTCTCCCGGTACGGCTTCCTGCTCAAAAAGCACCGGCATGACCCTGCCTTTAAAGCTGCTGTTGAAGCTGAAAGCATTTGCATCGGAGAGCTTGAGCAGGAGGTTGCTTCTTTCTTCTTTTTTCTCAGGCGCTATCTGACCTGTGAAATCGGCTGCCGGTGTGCCTTTTCTGGGCGAGTACTTGAATATGTGCATTTTCATGAATGCAATCTCCCTAAGGAACTCATAGGTCTTGGAGAACTCCTCTTCAGTCTCCCCCGGGAATCCTACCATCACATCCGTGGTGACAGCTACATCCGGGATATTCCGCCGAAGCATCTCAACAGCCTCCCTGTACATGGCAGTCGTATATTTCCTGTTCATCCTTTTCAAAGTTTCATCGCAGCCGCTTTGAAGAGATATGTGGTAATGCGGGCAAAGCTTTTCCATACTCCCGGCTGCAGCCACGAACTCCCTGGTAATGGTTGTCGGCTCAATGGAACCAAGACGTATCCTCTCAATGCCCTCAATAGCATGTATCTTCCCGATAATATCAAGAAGGGATGTGCCCCTTATATCCTTCCCATAGGAAGCAATGTGAATGCCTGTCAGTACAACTTCCTTAAAGCCGGCCCCTGCAAGCTTTTCAACCTCGCAAAGAACGTCACCGGGCAGCCTGCTCCTAATCGGCCCCCTGGCATAAGGAATAATGCAGTATGTGCAAAACTGGCTGCAGCCCTCCTGTATCTTCAGAAATGCCCTGGTCCGTTCCTTGTAGTTGTCCAGGACAAGCTCCTCAAAGCCTTTCGTATGCATTATATCTTCAACCTGTACAATCTGAGCCCTGTCTGATTCAATTTTTCTGATATGCTCAATTATCCTGGAGCGGTCCTTAGTGCCTATAACCAGGTTGACACCGGGTATGCTGCTGACTTCACCGGGAGCAGTTTGAGCATAGCACCCTGCAACAACAACAATGGAGTCTTCATTGTTATGTTTTGCTCTCCTGATCATTTGTCTGGACTTCCTGTCACTTAAGTTTGTAACTGTACAGGTATTGATAACATATACATCCGCTTTCTCGTCAAAGCCGACTATCTCATAGCCTTCCTTCTCAAAAAGGCCCGAAATCGCTTCTGTTTCATACTGGTTGACTTTACATCCCAGTGTATAGAATGCTGCTTTTTTCATTAATTTTCTCCCGGACTGATAGTATCTTTCAGCACTGCATTATATATAAATTCTTCCGAAAAAGTTTGTTAATAATGCACAACAAGTGGTATATACATACAAACAGGCTTAATTCAACACATTTATTATAAACGAATAACATTTTTTTAACAATATACTCATTGACTTGGAATATTAAACAGGATAATATGGATTTAAGCCTGTATATCCCGAGATTTCAATGATTTAAAATATAAATCCTTAAGGAGGTAATTGGTATGAAATCATTTAATGTTATGTTAAAGTCAATCAATGATGTAAAGGATTTTGTCAATATCGTAAATAAATATGATTTCGATGTAGACTTGTCTTCAGGGCGATATGTAGTTGATGCAAAATCAATAATGGGTATTTTCAGTCTCGATCTTAGCAAACCCATAAAAGTTGAAGTTCACTCTGATAACTATGATAAATTCCTTGAAGAGATTAAAAATCTTGTAGTATAACATCAATGAAATTCAACTGTCGCCATACCACATTAAAAGCCCTGGACAAATAACCCGGGGCTTGTTAATTGACAGCTGCCGTTTATAATTTCAAGCATCAGGATTTTTTCTTTCTTTTGGCGATGCCGTGCACATGCCGCTTTACCTTTTCTTCGATGCCCCTTCCCTTGCGCGGGCGTTTCCTTTTTATGACCATATCGGTAATCTCCGCTTTGTCATTATTTTCATCATCCGGAACATCTTCTGCCAGTATAAAATCTATCTGTCTGTTTGCAATATCCGCTCTCACAAGCTTAACCCTGACCAGGTCCCCTATCCTGTATGTCTTTCTGGTCCTCTCACCTACAAGGCAATATTGCTTGTCATTGAAGATGTAATAGTCATCCTCCATGTCACTCATTCTTACAAGGCCCTCTATGGTATTGTCAAGCTCCACAAACATGCCAAAGGATGTGACATTGGCAATTATACCTTCGAATACCTCTCCTTCTTGTTCCTTCATAAATTCAACTTTCTTGAGGTCCTCAGTTTCCCTCTCGGCTTCTTCAGCTATGCGCTCCCTTTCGGAGCAAAGCCTGGCTGTCTCCGGCAGATTTTCGTTCAGAAAGTCTTCTCGCGCCTGATTCACTCTGCCTTTAATATACTCCTTCATAATCCTGTGGATTATCAAATCCGGATAACGCCTGATAGGAGAAGTAAAATGGCAGTAAAACTTGGCTGCCAGTCCGAAATGTCCGTGGTTGTGGTTGCTGTATTTGGCCTTTTGCAGTGAGCGGAGCATTACTGTACTTATTATGCGCTCCTCTTTTTTTCCCTTAACCTTGGAGAGCAGCTCCTGCAAAGCCTTTGGATGGATTTTATTTATACCTTTCACATGGTACCCGAAGTTGCCGACAAACTCATTGAAGCTTTCTATCTTTTCTGTATCCGGGTCTTCATGTATCCTGTAAACAAAAGGTACATTCGCCCAGTAAAAATGCTCTGCCACCGTCTCATTGCAAGCCAGCATGAATTCTTCAATTATTTTGTTGGCAATTGTGATTTCATACCTTTTAACCGCAGTTGGCCTGCCTTTTTCATCCAGAATTATTTTTGCCTCTTCAAAATCAAAATCAATGGCTCCTCTGGCCGTTCTTTTGTTGCGGAGCATGAGAGCCAGTTCCTCCATGGTTTTAAAGTCATCCAGCAGGTAATCATATCTTTCTTTCAGCTCGGGATCATCCTCTGCCAGAATCTTGTAAACATTGTTATAGGTCATCCTTTCATCTATATTTATCACGCTGTCAAATATCTCATGGTTGACAACCTTCCCTGTTGAGTCAATATCCATCATAACCGTAAAAGCAAGCCTGTCCACTCTGGGATTGAGGCTGCAGATACCGTTCGAAAGCTTCTTGGGCAGCATGGGGATAACCCTGTCGACAAGATATACGCTTGTCCCTCTCTTCAAAGCTTCCCTGTCAAGCGGTGAATTCTCAGTGACATAATGGCTGACATCGGCAATATGGACACCAAGCCTGAGAATTCCCCCCGGCAGCTTTTCTATGGATACGGCATCATCAAGGTCTTTTGCATCCTCTCCATCGATCGTCACCATTCTGAGCTGCCTTAGATCCCTTCTCCCCTTAAGCATTGCTTCAGTAACGGTTTCACCTATTGATTCGGCCTGCTGTACAACATCTTCGGGAAAGCTTTCGCTTAAATTATAGGATTTTATTATAGATATAATATCAGTACCGGGGTCGTTTTTATCCCCTATTATTTCTATTATCCTGCCCTCGGCGTTTCTCCTTTTCTCAGGCCATTTTACAATTTCGGCTATTACCTTTTGACCTGGCTTTGCATCTGTCTCTTATACACATCTCCGAGCCCACGAGACAGGCAGAAATCTC
>CALMWN010000560.1 GCA_937873555.1 uncultured Clostridia bacterium | reverse complement strand
TTAAGTTCTGATTTTATTGTTTCAAACACTTTAAGTGCTATAAGCTTATGAGTTGATGAAAGCAAGCTTCTCACTCCCCGCGTTATTATTTGTTAATTTATATGGTACTATCCCAGTGCTAAGCAGATTTTAATTATATGTAAATTTACAGTTAACTATTCAGGTTGAATTCAATATTACAATTTTCATCCCTTTTAAAGTTAACCGCAAGTTAACAATCACTTAATTTGATTTTAATTATGGGAGATTAGAATGAAATCACAAAATATCTTAGGAGGTTATATTAAATGAAAAATTCTTTAAGTATGAAATCAATAGCATTGGCAGCAGCATTAACACTTGGTGTTTCAGCATTGTTTGTCGGCTGCGGACAGAAAGCAGCAGATAATAAGTCACAGGCTCCCGCTGCTACCCAGGCGCCGGCTGCAGCTACAAAGGCCCCGGATACAGCATCAGGTTCTGTCACGGCAGTCGGTTCGACAGCGTTACAGCCCCTGGTTGAAAGCGCAGCCAAGACATTCATGGGTAAGAATCCGAATGCCAAGGTACAGGTACAGGGCGGCGGAAGCGGCACAGGCCTTACACAGGTACAGCAGGGCGGAGCGGATATAGGCAACTCGGACCTCTTCGCTGAAGAAAAGCTTACGCCTGAACAGTCGAAAGAACTTGTCGACCATAAGGTATGCGTAGTCGGAATAGCTACAGTAATAAACCCCAAGGTTAAGGTGGACAACCTTACAAAACAGCAGGTAATAGACATATTCACAGGAAAAATCACAAACTGGAAGGACGTTGGCGGAAACGACCAGAAAATAGTCATAATCAACAGGCCTGCTTCCTCCGGAACCAGGGGTACCTTCAAGAAGTACGCATTGGGCGGAGCTGACGAAGCATCAGGCTTGTCCCTGACAGAAGATGCTTCCGGCACAGTAAGAAAGACAGTGGCAGAGACAGACGGAGCAATCTCCTACCTAGCACTCTCCTATATCGACAGCTCGGTAAAGGCAGTTAAATATGACAACGCAGAACCTACGGCAGCAAACATAAAGGAAGGCAAATACCCGATCTGGGCTTATGAACATATGTACACCAAGGGTGAGGCAAAAGGCGTTGCAAAAGCTTTCCTCGACTATATGATGACTGATGAAGTACAAAAGAAGCTTGTTGTTGACTTAGGTTATATACCGACTACAGAAATGAAGGTTACAAGGGATAAATAATAACAGGTTGCAGATCCATCCGGTTGATTTATGCAATTCCATTTAGCCGGATGGATTTGCTGTTTAAACGGAAAATATAGAGAGATAAGATTTTATCAATATGGAGTTGAGGTCAAATGCTTGAAAAGTATCTGAAAAAAACAAATATTTACTATTTAAAACATGAACTGCTTGGCAGGTCGGCTGTCACCTTCTTCGGGGTATTCCTTGTTTTGCTGACCATGTGCCTGGTATTTTTTATTTCTTCCAAGGGGCTTTCGACATTCCTGAAGAACCATTTTTCTATAACGGATTTTCTGTTTTCCTCCACCTGGAAGCCTGACAGGACAGCTGCAGAGGGTGGCCCGAAAATCGGATCCTTCATTTTCATAGTTGGTTCGCTGTCGGTATCAGCCATAGCACTTTTGCTAAGTACACCCTTCAGTATATGCACTGCAATATTTATGACGGAAATATCTCCGAATATCGGAAAAAAATTGCTGCAGCCTGCAATAGAAATATTTGTCGGAATACCTTCGGTAGTATACGGCTGGGTGGGATTGAGCCTTCTGGTTCCCTTTATACGCAAGAACATTGGCGGTCTGGGTTTCAGTTTACTGGCCGGCGGTCTGGTTTTATCAATAATGATATTTCCCACCATTGCAAGTGTTGCAGCTGATTCTTTAAGGGCGCTTTCGGGAGATTACAAGGAAGCCTCCTATGCATTGGGAGCGACGCGCTGGCAGACAATACGCAGGGTTCTCGTTCCTGCTGCCTTTCCCGGCATACTCACAGGGATTGTCCTGGGCCTTGCCAGAGCTTTTGGTGAAGCACTTGCGGTCCAGATGGTAATAGGTAATGCCATCAGGCTCCCAAAATCAATCCTGGACCCTACCACCAACCTTACAAGCATTATAACCATGGATATGGCAAATACAGTAATGGGCACCGAATGGAACAACGCCCTGTGGTCGATGGCACTGCTTTTACTGCTGCTGTCTTTCCTGTTCATTATCATAATTCACAAGGTGGGAGCAAAAGGGGGGTTAAATAAATGAAAATGAATGCTAAAACGGCCGATAAAATAGCAACTTCTGTCTTCTATATTGTAGCAGGCCTTGTTATACTACTGCTGGCTCTTTTTGTAGGGTATATCATAGTCAAGGGCTGGTCAAGGCTGAATTTCCACTTCATTACCTCTGAGCCCATATTTATGAAATCAGGAGGAGGAATAGGCCCTCAGCTGTTCAACTCGTTGTACCTGGTTTTCCTGTCAATGCTCATTACTCTGCCCATCGGTCTGGCCGGCGGGATATACATGGCGGAATATGCAAAACCTAACCGCCTTACAAGGATAATCCGCTTCTGTATAGAAACCCTTGCATCACTTCCCTCTATCGTAATAGGGCTTTTCGGACTGCTGGTGTTCGTAACCTATACTGGCTGGGGCTATACCTTGATGTCAGGCGCGCTTGCTGTATCTGTCCTGAACCTGCCTGTCATTACCAGAATAAGTGAGGACGCCATTAAAAGCGTGTCCCCCTCCATAAAGGAAGCCAGTCTTGCACTTGGTGCCACACACTGGCAGAGCATTGTAAAGGTAATCATACCATCTGCTATTCCTGGACTTGTTACTGGAATGATAATTACATCCGGAAGGGTTTTCGGCGAGGCGGCCGCACTATTATATACAGCCGGAATGAGCAGCCCTCAGCTGGACTTCTCAAACCTTAATCCCTTCAGCAGCTCATCACCCTTAAATCCGTTCAGACCGGCAGAAACCCTTGCAGTGTACATCTGGAAAGTAAACTCCGAGGGCCTGGCACCTGATGCAAGACAAATTGCAGACGGTGCATCCGCAGTGCTGATAATTTCAGTTTTTTTATTCAACATTATTTCTCGAATTCTGGGCCGGCACCTAAATACAAGGTTTACGGGAACCCAGGCAGCAAAATAGCAATTTAGTGCTTTTTAACATAACAAATTTGTATTTTTTAAAAATGTTAGAGGCACGAACAGTAAAAGTAAAACTATTAAATTAAGTTTTACTATATTTACTGTTCGGCTCCTTAAAAGCACTTCCGTTAAAATCCGCCTACAAGCATAATTTATTCCTTTAGAAAAAAATTATGTGAAATGGCATTTTGGAGGCGAAACATGCAGTTTGTTACTAATTTACCTGCAAACAAACTTCTTTCTCAGCATTTATCCAGATTTATTGCAAGGGGAAGGAATCTCACGATAAGAATAAGGATACTTGCCCTTTTTCTGGTCATAATCACGGGAGCTCTTGCAGTTGTGGCAGGTACAACATATTATATGGGAAAAAACAATCTGGAATCCATCACCAGAAACCAGCTGAGCAATTCCGTACGCACAGTTATTGACCAGATATCACTGTTATCCGGCGCTTATACCTCAAGACAGTTTTCCGACAAGCTTGGCTATGTTCTGGCTGGTGAACAGGCCAGCTTTAATGCAGCAGGTTATGAAGCAAAAATTTACCTGGTGAACTCTTCAGGGTTTGAAATAGACCGTTCAAATGTAAATGCCGATGCAACTACCAGATCAAACCTTCCTGATGCCTTTATCTCAGAAGCATTAAAAAATAAGAAAGGCAATGCTTCCCTTACAATCGGCGGGAAGGCAACCATTGTATCCTATGGATATATACTGGAAAAAGACTGGATATACGCTGTCGCAGTAACCGAATCCTCTTACCTGAAAACCATCTATAAACTCCAATTGGTAACTTTGTTATCCGGTATCCTTTCGCTCATTGCGGCATTTTTCTTCAGTCTGATAGGGACCGGCGGTATTGTCAAAGCCATCAAATCCTTGAATATGACAGTTTCTGCTGCAGACAAGGGCGACTTTACCGTCCGGGCGAAAGTATCGCACGGAGGACCTGAATTGAAGGTCCTGGCGGACAATTTCAACGTGATGCTTACAAATTTCGAGTCAATGCTGGGTGAAATTTCAGTGTCAATAGAGGAACTGAATAATGCAAGCCGTGAGCTGGGGGGTATTTTCGGCACAACTGATGAAAGTGCCTCATATATGCATACAATCACACAAAAAATGGCTGAGGATGCCGTTAACCAGGAGGAGTCACTTTACAAAATCAAGGAATCCACAGGTAGGATAATCAGCACAATACAAAACATCACCATCCAGGTTGAAAATGCGGCAAAAGCCAGCGACGTAATGATGGCTGCCGTACACGAAGGGCTGAATTCAATAGGCGAACTGGAAATGAAAATGACTTCCATAGAGGAAGTTTCAAAAAATACATTAAACCTTATAAAAGTACTTGAAACACGCACAAATGATATAAATAAATTTACAAACACTATTACAGGCATTTCTGCCCAGACAAAGCTGCTTTCCTTCAATGCTTCCATTGAAGCTGCACGGGCAGGCGAGTTTGGAGCCGGTTTCAGCGTTGTTGCCAAAGAAATTCAAAAACTGGCGCAGATATCTGCACAGTCTGCTTCCGAAGTCAGTCAGATTGTAAAGGAGATTGGTAATGATACCGGTGCTGTTCTCGAAATAGCCAGTCTTGGGATGAACATCTCACGTGAAGGCAGTGAAATTACTCAAAAAACAGACAGGGCTTTCAACACAATTATGGAAAAGGTTTCCGAAACCCATGAGCATATCAGCCATATATCCAGTAATACCTCAGTGATAGCCGAAAATATCAACTCATTTTCGGACAGCATAGGAAACATTTCCGATATGATCCTTAATACGACTAAAAACTCCCAGGAAGTTGCGAGTACAGTCGAAGACCACAGGAACCTGTCTTCCGGCATAACCATATCAGCAAATAACCTTCAGACCATGGCAAACAAATTGAATACCCTCAAGGATAAATACAGGACAAAATAATACAGCGTATTTTGAGAATAAAAGCAAAACTATTGTTACAGTCCGCTTTTAATAATTAACATTAAGTTAACATGCTATTAACTCCCCTATAATGATTGGTTGGTAATGTTATATTGTAAAATTGAAGTAAAGTCCAGGTAATAAAACTTAATTTTAAAAACATTCAAGACAATATTCCAGCGTATATATCATAGGCCGGTATTCCAGATTTGCCGGTTTATCTGAAGAAGTATACAGAAGGGTTGATAACAGTGGAAAAGAATCTAAAAATCCTGACCAGGAATTTAAACCTCTATTATGGCGAAGTACAAGCCCTGAAGGAAATAACAATCAGTATCGAGGAAAAAAAGGTGACAGCCCTGATAGGGCCGTCAGGTTGTGGAAAATCGACATTTTTAAAGACCTTGAACCGAATGAACGATTTAATACCTATTGCGAAAATTTCAGGTGATGTATATCTCGACGGTTTGAATGTATATAATGAATATGATATAGTAGAACTTAGAAAAAGAGTGGGTATGGTGTTCCAAAAGCCAAACCCCTTCCCTATGTCGGTATATGACAATATAGCATATGGACCAAGAATCCATGGCATAAAGTCAAAAGCAAAGCTTGATGAAATCGTGGAAAAAAGTCTTATGGATGCAGTACTCTGGGATGAAGTGAAGGACCGCCTGAAGCAAAACGCCCTGGGGTTGTCGGGAGGCCAGCAGCAGCGTTTGTGTATAGCAAGGGTATTGGCCGTAGAGCCTGAAGTTGTGTTAATGGACGAACCCACGTCTGCACTTGATCCCATATCGACCTTAAAAATCGAAGATCTTATAGATGAACTTAAAGAAAAATATACAATAGTCATAGTGACTCATAACATGCAGCAGGCAGGAAGAATATCCGATAAAACAGCATTTTTCCTCCATGGAGAAATAGTTGAGTATGATTTTACTGAAAAAATATTCAGCGCTCCTTCGGATAAAAGGACTGAAGATTATATTACCGGCAGATTTGGATAAGGGAGGATATTCGCATGGTAACAAGACATTTTTTTGATAAGGAACTTGAAGA
>CALMWN010000559.1 GCA_937873555.1 uncultured Clostridia bacterium | reverse complement strand
AGCCTGGCTCATCTCAACCATTTTATAGAAAAGTGCCATATAAAATGGTGTATATGACCCGACAAAAAAACTAAAAATTCCCCAGCAAATCAGAAAAGCCATAATTGCAAGATAGTAGCCTGCTGAAACAAGCATTGGAATGGTCATAACAAAAAACAAAAAGAAAATCCTCTGAATAGACAGTATCCTTAAAAAGCTTTTCAATTTAATAGTCAGACCTGCTGCTTTTTTGGCAAAAATAGGCTGGGATATAAATGTTCCTACGCTTACCAGTATACTTGCCAGGCTTATTTGAAAGGTGCTGGCGCCCAAAGTATTTAGAAAGTATGTAATAACTGCTGTAACAGACAGGTAGGTCATTGCATTAATAAACAATACCGTATCTATAAAAAATAAAACAAAGTTTTTTTTACCGTACTCAGCCATAAACCACCGATCTTTTCAGATTACTTGCCATCATCTTCATTAAATTAAACACTATTGAGGATTTAAAGGTTATCTAATAAATAATATTCTTTTTAATATGATTTGTAAATGAATATTATTTGTTTCCATGTAGCCAAATAGGAAGCAGCAGAACCGTCCCCTTGCTTCCCTGTAAATTTCAGAACCTTTATAAAAATTTCAATTTTTGTTGATATAATATATAATAATATAATGTGAACTTACAAATGTATTAAGGTTCTTGCAGAAGGAAAGCATGGAGCAGAGATTGGTTAGAAAGGTCCTTCATATAGAAGGCATGACCTGTACAAGCTGTGAAATGCGGATTACAGTATGAATATATGCTATATTGGCAGGAAGTGATTAAATGGAGACAAAAGAATCTATAAAAATATCAGGCATGTCATGCGCAGCATGTGCCGCAAGAATTGAAAAGGGTTTGAATAAGCTTGAAGGCATATCAAAAGCAGTTGTAAACCTTACTACAGAAAAAGCGTCGGTTGAATATGACAGCTCAAGGATCAAAGCATCCGACATGATCAAGGTTATAGAAGGTCTGGGGTATTCTGCAGAGCGTGCCGAAGAACTGAGTGTAGACAGGGAAAAGGAGCAAAGAGAGAAGGAAATCAGGAGACTTAAAACGGAATTGACAGTTTCCGCAGTTCTGAGTTCACCGTTGATAACAGCCATGCTCCTTACGCTTTTTAATATCAATATAAGCTTTTTGCATAATGAATACTTCCAGCTGGTAATAGCAACACCCATCCAGTTTGTTATAGGCTTCAGATTTTACAGGAATGCCTATCATGCGCTGAAATCCAGGAGCGCAAATATGGATGTGCTGATAGCAATGGGAACTTCGGCAGCATACTTTTTCAGCCTGTATAATGCCTTTTTTCAGCCGGTCAAGGACGGAATGGGCATGAAGGACCTTTATTTTGAATCTGCTGCAGTGATTATCACACTTATACTTCTGGGCAAATACCTTGAAGCAGTGGCAAAAGGCAAGACATCTGAAGCAATCAAAAAGCTTATGGGCCTTCGGGCCAAGACTGCCAGGGTCATAAGGAACGGCACTGAAGAGGATATTCCGATTGAAGAGGTCGAAGTCGGAGATATGGTTCTTGTAAGGCCAGGAGAGAAAATTCCCGTTGACGGTAAAATTATTGAGGGAAATTCCTCTATTGACGAATCCATGCTTACAGGAGAAAGCCTTCCGGTGGAAAAGAAGGCGGGGGATTTTGTAATCGGTGCCACGATTAACAAGTTCGGGTCTTTTAAATTTGAGGCTACAAAAGTAGGCAAAGACACTGCGCTTTCACAGATTATAAAAATGGTAGAGGATGCACAGGGGACAAAAGCCCCCATACAAAAGATAGCAGATCAGGTCTCGGGAATATTCGTACCCGTGGTTGTAGGTATTGCATTGATTACATTTCTTGTAAGGTTTTTTGTTTCCAGTGATCTGACAGCAGGTATCGTAAGCGCCGTTTCTGTACTGGTTATTGCGTGTCCATGCGCATTGGGGCTTGCTACACCGACTGCTATCATGGTAGGTACCGGAAAGGGAGCTGAAAACGGAATTCTCATAAAGGGCGGGGAGCATCTTGAAACTGCTTACAAGCTTAATTCGGTAGTACTTGACAAGACAGGAACTATCACCAAAGGACAGCCTGAGGTTACCGATATTGTGCCTCTCAGGGGTATGGACAGCAGTGAAGTATTACGGTTGGCTTCCAGCTCTGAAAAAGCGTCGGAGCATCCTTTGGGAGTTGCGATTTATGAAAAGGGAAAGAATGATCTTGGAAGCATTCCTGACCCGGACAGTTTTGAAGCGATTCCGGGCAGGGGTATCAAGGCTGTAATCGGGGACAAGACTATACTGATAGGTACAAGGAAGCTCATGGATGAACAGGGTATCAGGCTTGATGGTGTGGAAGAGATAATTACAGGATTTGAAGATGAAGGAAAGACGGTCATGCTTTTTGCATCTGAAGGCAGACTGGAAGCAGTAGTTGCCGTTGCGGACACTCTTAAGGAAAACTCCCGGGAAGCTATTGAAGACCTTAAAAAGATGGGTATAGAGGTTTATATGATTACCGGAGATAATAAAAGGACTGCCAATGCCATTGCAAAGCAGGTGGGGATAACAAATGTGCTTGCTGAAGTGCTTCCGGAAAACAAGGCTGAAGAAGTTGAAAAGCTCAAGAAGCAGGGTAAGATTGTTGCAATGGTCGGTGATGGTATAAACGATGCTCCGGCTTTAGCTACGGCAAATATAGGGATGGCTATAGGCACAGGCACCGATGTTGCCATAGAAGCAGCAGATATTACTCTTATGAGAGGGGATTTGAGGACAATACCGACTGCTATCAGGCTGTCAAGGAAAACAATGAACAAAATCAAGCAGAACCTGTTCTGGGCATTCATATATAACATCATAGGCATTCCTTTTGCAGCGTTCGGGTTACTGAATCCCATAATAGCAGGCAGTGCAATGGCATTCAGTTCGGTGTCGGTAGTAACAAACTCCTTGAGTCTGAAGAGATTCAACCCGGGCAGGAATACACCGGACAGGCTGACTGCGGATGAATGAATGGTCAAAACGGGAATGGAACTTCAAAGACAAATAATATCTGCAGCTATTATTTAATCAAAAAGATATTAAGAAAAATCATTAATGAATAAAATAAGATAAATTTGCTTTATCAAATTTCAGGAGGTAATATGACATTGAAACCTGTGATAAACTGTTATAGAATTATCATGTGAGAAGCAAAGGGAGGAAGGAAGCAGCAGAACCGATCCCTTGCTTCCTGGAATTTACTGTAAAACAAGGGGTGAACTGGATGGACAATATTAACAGGTTGAGAAAAACTTTTAGGAATCCGGGAACTGAATACAGGTCGGCACCGTTCTGGTCATGGAATGACAAACTTTCACCTGATGAACTTGTAAGACAGATAAAAGAAATGAAGGATAAGGGCATGGGCGGATTCTTCATGCATTCACGCATAGGCCTTGAGACAAAGTACATGGAAGAAGAATGGATGGAATGTGTGAAGGCTTCAGTGGACGCTGCAAGGGAAGAAGGGATGGGAGCCTGGATTTATGATGAGGACAGGTGGCCTTCAGGAGCAGCAGGGGGTCTTGTGCCCGAAAAAGGGCAGGATGCTTTCAGGGCAAAAGCGATAACGGTTGAGGTCGCAAAAAAACCTGAGGTGAATGACAATAAAATAATTGCACTCTTTAGAGTCGAGCGGGATGGGAATTCTCTGCTGTCATGTACGAAGGCAGATGCAAAGGCGGGTGCTATTGCTGAAGGGAATGGAGAATTCCTGGTTTTCAGAAGGGAAATATCCGGCCCCAGTGAGTGGTTTAATGATGATGCACCTGCAGATAATCTGAATCCCGATGCCGTTAAGGCATTTATTGATATTACATATGAAGCATACAAAGATAAAGTCGGAGGGGAATTTGGCAAAGCAGTTCCGGGAATTTTCACCGATGAACCCAATATAGCGGATAACAGAAGCGTATATCCGGAAGACCGCGGGTGGATACCGTGGACTGACGGCCTGGAGGAATATTTCACGGAGAGAAGGGGATACAGCCTTCTGGACAATCTGCCTTACATATTCTGCGAAGGCGAAAAGTCAACCAAAATAAGGCATGATTACTGGAGAACTATTTCCGAAAGGTTTTGCGAAGCATACACCAGGCAGCTGGGCGAATGGTGTGACAATAACAACGTCGCTTTTACGGGGCATTTCCTGCTGGAAAACCTCATGGGCTGCGCAACAAATGTAAGCGGGTCCATAATGCCGCACTACAGATACCAGCACGTACCCGGAATTGACATGCTGTGCGAGCAGACGGATGAGACTCTTACAATAAAGCAGTGTACCAGTGTTGCAAACCAATATGGGCGAAAACGGGTTTTGTCCGAGCTGTATGGTTGTACAGGCTGGGATTTCGACTTCGAAGGCCAGAAATGGGTAGGCGACTGGCACTATGTGCTGGGCGTCAGTTTGAGATGCCAGCACCTTGCGTTATATAGCCTGAGAGGCTGCAGAAAACGTGATTATCCGCCTGCCTTCAGCTATAATACCAGCTGGTGGAAGTATAACAATGTAGTAGAAGACTATTTCGCCAGAATTGCTGCTGTAACAACCGAAGGAAAGGCTGTAAGAGACATTCTGGTATTACACCCGCTGTCAACGGGATGGTCGATGCTTGGTGCAAGCATTAAAAAAATGGATCGCTACAAAGACCCTAATATCATCAAAGTAAACAGTTTTGGAGAAAGCTTCAACCAGTTCATTAAAAACATACTTTCTACACATTATGATTTTGATCTGGGTGATGAGACCATAATGTCTGATAGTGCAAGGATCGAGGGCGATAAGCTGTTTATCAACCAGGCCGCATATTCAGCAATCATTATTCCGGCGATGCAAACCATGCTTTCCAGTACTTTTGATCTTTTAAAGAGATTTATCCGGGCGGGCGGCAGGATCATAGCGGTAGAACCTGTTCCTGCAATGCTGGAGGGACAAAATTCGGATGAATTGTCTTCATTCTTTAAAAATACAAATATAACTGTGATAAATGAAAGAGCCGGCTTGTGCAATGTCCTGGAGAATAACGTCCCTCGGAAGGTCAGCATCAGGAATGTACATAGGGCTGAAGCTGGCGAATTCATGTACATGCAGCGGGATTTGGGGGAATGCCAGGCTTTCTTTGTCGTTAACAATGACCGCAACAACTCCCATGCTGTTGAAATTACTTTGGAGGGCAAGGGCTGTGTTGAGGAATGGAATCTCCTCACAGGAGAAATACAGGAAGTTCCTGTTGAATTATATGACAATAAGGTGAGCTTTGACGTTGACTTTGGACCTGCCGACTCAAAGCTTTACATGGTACAAAAAGGGAAGGAACCCCAAATAATTGATCCTCTTACCAAAAAGAGATACAAGGATTATCATGAACCAAGGCAGGCACACGCCGCGCTGGGGCCTGTATCCGGATTTACCCGCACAGCACCAAACGCATTGACACTTGATAAATGCAGGTACAGGCTGAATAACGGTGAATGGTCTCCGGTTATGCAGGTGTGGCAGGCTCAGAAAGAAATCAGGAGTGCTCTCGATATGAGGCAGGTTTATTACAATTCAATACCACAGAGATATAAATGGATTGAAAAACCGCATCACAATGATGGTGCCCAGGTTGAACTGGTATTCCAATTCAATGTTGCCGATATTCCTGAAAAAGAAACCTACCTGGTGTATGAACTGTCAAAGGATTATAAGTTCAGGCTAAATGGCAGTGCGCTGGATTCAAAGCCCTGCGGCTGGTACATGGACAGAACGTTTGACAAAATAAGGCTGCCGGAACTGCGTAGTGGTATAAATGAGCTTGTAGTGTCCTGCAGATATATGAACAGAATGGAACTTGAAGATTGCTATATAATCGGTGATTTTGGAGTTGATGCGGGGAGGAACATTGTTAAAGAGCCTGAAACGATGCATATTGGCGACTGGTGCCTGCAGGGGTATTTTCATTACTGCGGAAGCATGATATATCACTATGAGTTCGACTATGACGCTGCCAATGGAAAAGCTGCCTTTTTAAATCTCGGGGAATTCAGTGCGGTTAACGTCGAAGTCAAAGTGAACGGCCATACTGCAGGAAATATCCCTTGGCGGGCTGCAAGAGAACTGGATATATCCGGATATCTGAAAACCGGCAGCAACAAAGTGGACCTTGAAGTAATGGGAAGCCCGAGAAACCTTTTCGGACCTTTCCATGAAGCTGTTACAAGTGACATGTATACAAAATGTGAATCCTTCACAAAAACGGGGAAGGATTACACTCCGGATTATGTTGTTAAGCCATACGGGCTGCTCAGCCAGATAAATATATATAGTGAAACTGTCTAGAACGAAGGAAGCAGCAGAACCGTCCCCTTCCTTCTTAACATTCCAAACAGATTTTGCATCAATTATATAAAGTAAGGCAACATGTCAATAAATTTGTTGACAATTAGTTCTAAATATAATTATATTTATTTTAGCTATTAATATAAAAATGGCAAAAAAATAACAAAAATTATCAGCTTCATGAACCTGGCGCTCAGATTCTCAGGC
>CALMWN010000558.1 GCA_937873555.1 uncultured Clostridia bacterium | reverse complement strand
AGCTAATGCCCCTTTGGCACACGCCTCGTTGCCTTGCATTAATCGCGCCTTACTCATCTTTTTTCACCTCGATGTTTATGGCAAAGTCCGGGCAAAGCCGTTCGCAAATTTTACATGCTATACACTCTTCCGGCTTCACAACCAAGACCCGCCCTAGTTTGTCACTTTCCAGCACCTTTTTCGGACAAAAAGCGATGCATATTGAACATTTCTTACACCAATCCTCGTTGACAATCACCCGTGTATTTTCTGTTGCTGTGACCAAAATAAGAACCTCTCCTTCGGGGTTGTTTTTTTCGATTATTTGTTCGCCTTGTTCTTTATCAAACTTGATTTTGCAAGCTGCAGGTTGATATAAAGAATTGGTAACTAAGAAAGTTTACTCGTAAAATCTCCAAGGACTTGTTCACCCCAATATAAGGACATATGGTCACCGTCTGAAACCGGACCGACACCTTCCGGAGTCCCGGTAAAGATGACATCGCCTTCTCCAAGACCCAAGTGAACCGCAGAGAAATCAACTATGGTTTGTAAGTCAAAAATCAAATCTTTAATATTGCCGGACTGAACCTGCTCCCCATTCTTGACAAGAGCGAAATTCACCTTTTTGCACTCTTCTACGCCCGGAAAAGCAATAAATTTACTCAATGCAGCAGAATTTGGAAAGCCTTTGGCCAATAACCAAGGATAGGCTTTTTTCTTCAGTTCACTCTGAACGTCACGCAAGGTAAAATCAATGCCTATGGCCATACTGTCAATGAGGTCATCCACCTTTATGCCTTTTTCATACGGTTTGCCTATCCTAATAACCAATTCTGCTTCAAAATGGACAGGCCCACGGTCCCCGGGTAGAACAACCTCCTGACCGTTAGCTTCCACCAGCGCATGAGTCGGCTTGGCAAACAGGAATGGTGATGCAGGAACTTCGTTATTTAATTCCTTGGCATGCAGAGCATAATTTCTGCCTACACAGTAGATGTTACGGATTGAATTCAAAGTTTTTCCTCCTTATCCTCAGATAGATTGAATTCACTGGCAAGGAAATATTGCATAAGCGCCATTTCCCTCTTCACTATTAGTTTGATTGTACCCTAATTTATTTTATAAATAAAAACAATTTTTTGAATTTATCATCGATTTTTTTATTTGTTCATCTAAACTTCTATTTTCTATTTCGGACCTTCACCACCGGTTAGTCGCCATGCGTGGCGCACCACAATAAAAAGCTGCTGATAATTTATCAGCAGCTTTTATTTTTACATTGCTTCGCTTTCTGTATCAACACCGGCAAATTGACTATTGTAAAGGTCAGCATAGAATCCACCTTTACTAATCAATTGCTTATGGTTGCCCATTTCAATAATGCTTCCCTTATTCATAACTAAAATAAGTTCTGCATCACGTATGGTAGAAAGCCTGTGAGCAATTACAAAGCTCGTTCTACCCTTCATCAGGTTAGCCATAGCCTTTTGAATCAATACTTCTGTTCTCGTATCAACACTGCTTGTTGCTTCATCTAAAATCAAGATTGTAGGATCTGCAAGTATAGCACGTGCGATAGTTAGAAGCTGTTTTTGTCCCTGTGAAATATTGGTTCCTTCTTCATTAAGGATTGTATCATAACCCTGAGGGAGTGTCCTTATAAAATGATCCGCATATGCGGCCCTTGCCGCACGTACAATTTTCTCCATGGTTGCCCCTTCTTTTCCATAGGCTATATTATCTTTAATTGTTCCATTGTATAACCATGTGTCTTGAAGCACCATACCAAACATTTTTCGCAGTTCACTGCGTTTAATATCATTTATGTTCACACCGTCAACGCTTATCTTACCTGAATTTATTTCATAGAATCGCATTAACAAATTAACAAGTGTCGTTTTACCTGCGCCTGTAGGTCCAACAATAGCAATTGTGTCCCCATTTTCTACATTCAGATTCATGTCCTCTATAAGTGGCACATCCTCTTTATATCTGAAGTCTACATGTTCAAATTTAACATCGCCTCTTGGATTTTGGGGTACTACTGCGTCGCTGCTGTCTGGAAGTTCTTCCTCTTCATCGAGTATTTGGAATACACGTTCAGCACAAGCAACTGTTGATTGAATAACATTTGCTATATTAGCTGTTTGAACAATAGGCATAGTGAAGGATCTTGAGTATTGTATGAATGCAAGTATATCACCTAAACCAAGCAAGCTTTTGGTAATCCAAATCCCACCAACTATGCTGATACCTACATAGCCTAAATTACTGATTAAATTCATTAATGGGAACATGATACCTGAAACAAACTGCGCTCTCCAGCCCGCATCCTTAAGCCTGTAATTTATAGTTTCAAACTCCTCTATTGCATCCTTTTCGTGTCCAAATGCCTTAACTATTTTGTGCCCGGTATACATCTCTTCCACATGTCCACTAAGTGCCCCAAGCTCTTTCTGTTGAAGAGCAAAATACTTTTGGGATTTCTTTGCAATAAGTGCAGTAGCAATTACATAGAGTGGCAATGTAGCAATTACAATTAGTGTTAGTACGGGGCTTATTGTAAGCATCATGATAATATAACCAATAATGGTAATAACCGATGTAATTATCTGTGTTAAGCTTTGCTGCAGTGTGGTACCTATAGTATCAACGTCATTAGTAACCCGGCTTAATATATCCCCATGAGCATGCATGTCAAAATACTTTAATGGCAATCTTGAGAGCTTTTCATCAACTTCCCTTCTCAAATCACGCACTGTTTTTTGTGACACACCTGACATTACAAGACCCATAATCAAACTGAACAACGCACTGATTATATACATACCTATTAATATCAGAGCAATTATTCCAATATAATGGAAATCATATTCCCCATTAGTTTCCCTTATTGCGTTAATAACTGAATTTATCTGGTCATCAGTGAGTTTTACATTATCCTTAGGGTTTGTTGGAGCATCCTTTAGTGCATTTTGCATTTTCTTGCCTAAATCCAAAATCTCTTTGGTGACATCCGCCTTTTGATTAGGGTCTGTCAATGAATCCAATTTTGGAAGAGCAAGAAACTCTTGAAGTGATTTTATGCCTTCAGTATCTATCTTGGTTTCTGTGTTTGTATTATTATTGCCTATGTCCGGCATTTTGCTGAATATATCAAGCATTTGGTTTAGAACCTTGGTCTTTTCAGCAGGATCACTGATTGTGTTTAACATAGGAAGCTTTAAGAGCTCTTGAACACTCTTAAGCTGCTCAGGATCCATCTCTAGCTCTGACTGATTATTTTCACCACTCTTATTTATATCAGGCATTTTGCTGAATATATCGACCAATTTGCTTACAGCTGCTATCTTCTGATTTTGATCTGTGATCCTGCTTATATCCGGTACAGCTATCAAGTCTTTAATAGTTTGCAAATCAGCCTTATTAATTTGGGTTCCGGAATCTGTTGTGCTGCTTCCGTTTGACATTTCAGGCATATCATTAAATATGTCAATAAGCTGAATTAAAGCATCATTCTTTTGCTTAGGATCTGTTATTTCATTAAGCATAGGGAGCTTCAATAATTTTTCAACAGCATCCTGCGCCTTCTTATCCATCTTGCTTTTTGAAGTTGAAGTAGTTTTAAAATCTGTTATCTCTGGGATTTTCGCAACTGCTTTATCCAGTGTCTGTTCATCAAGCTGCATGGATGTACCTTGAGAACTACCTCCCGGCATTCTCTTTGCGATATTCATAAACTTTCTGATAACACTAACTTTTTGGTCTGGATTTTTAACAGATTCCAGCATAGGAAGCTTTAACAATTCCTCTATTGTACTTAAGGATTTCGTATCTATTTGTCCATTAGGCGGCAAAGCTTGAAGAATATCGATAAATTGAAGGGTTGTTTTAACCTTTGACTGCCTGTCGCTAAATGAATCAATCATTGGAAG
>CALMWN010000557.1 GCA_937873555.1 uncultured Clostridia bacterium | reverse complement strand
TTTATAAAACTTTACTGTGCTTAATGTCAAATATTCTTAACTTAATGACATTGGGGAATACCCGGGACTTTTTGCTGCATGTCAAAGTATGGTATAATAAGGAAACCGGCTATGGAATTGCCTTCATAAGGCGGGCGGACAGAGTCGTCCGCCCCCTACAACAATTGGTATATTTCCTGTGTGACAGCTTGGGTGGTTATGTAAGTAAGTGTATGAAATGAAAGTGGGGGAACAAGATGATTGACTCAAAACCATGGGAAAAGAAAAACATATTGGTATTGACTGGAAGCCCAAGAAGGAACGGAAATAGTGACAGGATGGCAGATGCTTTTATAAAAGGAGCATTATCAGTTGGACATGAAGTGACAAAATTTGAAACCGCAAAGAAAGAAATCGGCGGCTGCAAAGCCTGTAAAACGTGCTGGAGCAAAGGAAAACCGTGCTCTTTTAGAGATGACTTTGATGAGCTTGCACCGTTATTAGAAGCGGCGGATGTCATCGTTTTTTCCACACCCTTGTATTGGTTTGGCTTTACGGCACAAATCAAATCAGCTATTGACAGAATGTATGCTTATATAGGGAAAAGTTGCAAACGCCCTCTGAAAATCAAAGAAAGCCTTCTTCTGGTATGTGGGGCGGATGACGAAATGAAAATATTCGATGGGATAATAGCAACCTATAAAGAAATAGCCCACTATATGAAATGGGAAGACAAAGGAGTGCTGGCAGTACCTAAGGTTAATGAAAAAGGTGATATTGGAGCAACGGACGCACTTGTGAAAGCAGAAGGGTACGGGAAATCATTGTCGGCTTGATGGGTTTTCAATCAGAAATTTTGTTATAACAGATTGGCATAGGAGATTGCTGAAATGAAAAGAACATTTGCAGACCGGCCGGATTGGACAAGAGTTGTTGAAAGAAGGTTTAATTTAACATACATAGAGAAAAGGAGAATTAAATGATTAAACTCAGAAATCTGGCAGTAGCGTTTATTTTTAATGAGCAGGATGTGCTAATGATGAAAACTTCTGACAATAAAAGGTTATTCCCAAATATGTGGGCACCTGTTGGAGGGCATGTAGAATCTGATGAAATCAATGATCCTCAAAAAGCGTGCATCAGAGAGATATATGAAGAAACCGGGATTGCTGAAAATGATCTTAATGATTTACGACTGAAATATATTACACTTAGAAGAAAAGATGATGAGATACGAATTCAATATATTTTTTTTATGGAAACAAAAGTAAAAACTTTTATGAATACTGATGAAGGAGAGCTTTTTTGGATAAACAAATCAAATCTTCTATCTCTAGAAACGTCATTTGCAAATAGATCTGTAATAGAACACTATTTTAATGAGGGTTATAAAGACAATGAAGTCATGATTGGAGTAGTGGATGTTGTAAATGAAGCACCAAAAATGAATTGGTCTGAATTAAAGAATTTTAACAAATTTTAATCACATTAATTCACTTTAGATGTAGAGTCGGTTAATACAAATTCTCTTGAAATTCCGCAAGCTTCCTATGCAATACTTGAAGGCCATTATAGCAGTCAAATTTAAAAAAGTTACTCAATACATTTAGTAAGAGTGCCTTATGATATTCAATTATCCATAAATCAGGCAAAAGAGTCAGGGATGCCCGGGCTAGAGCCATATATACAGGAAATTCTCACAGCGAAATATCAAAGGAACAAATAGAAATCCGTATTTAAATTGCAATAGAAAGAAGAGCATTAAATGGTTATGAGATAGCTTATGACCTTATATTTTTTTTAATTACAGGATGGTTTTAATAATGGAACCGAGCATGATAGAAACTGATAGATGTGTATTGAATTTATTATGTGAAAGTGATATTGATGAAGCGATAGAATTGTTCATTGATCCGGAAGTTAGAAGATATTTAGGAGGAATTATCTCTAAAGAAGAAGCCGTTAAAAAACTTTACAAGTGGATTCATGCAGAGGACCCAGTTTATTTTTGTGTTAGAATTAGTACTACAGCGTAATCTATAGATTCGAACCTTGATAACTTCATACAGTAAACT
>CALMWN010000556.1 GCA_937873555.1 uncultured Clostridia bacterium | reverse complement strand
AACGACCTGAATGCGGTCAGACAGGCATTTTCCTTTGGAATAGTATCCATTATTGACGGGGTTATAATAAACCTTGCTTCCCTGCTGGTAATGGTGAAAACCATAAACCCTATCCTGACGGCTGTGGCTATCGGACCGATCATAATAGCAGTGGTAATCATAATAAATATGAGGAAGTCAATCAGAGAGAGGTTCATTGAGGTTCAGGAGGCATTTGCAAGTGTATCTGAAAAAATTCAGGAGAATATCTCGGGTATAAGGGTGGTTAAAGCATACGTCCAGGAAAAGTCCGAGATAAGGAAGATGGAAAAGGCAAGCCAGCACCGTATGGATGTCCAGATGAAGTACGTAAGGCTTTCCGCTTTTCTTGCTCCTTCGGTGCAGCTGTGTTTTGGAATAAGCTACACGCTCGTAATCATTATAGGAAGTTCATATGTATCAAGGGGAGTGATATCACTCGGAGATTTTATTGCCTTTAATACATATCTGGCACTTTTGACAGGCCCTATCACAAATGTGGGAAAAATAGTCGAAGTCTGGCAGAAAGCGATGGCCTCCATCAAAAGGCTGGATGAAATTTTCCTCACCAAAACCGATATTGTAGACGATAACCCAACCTATAACGAAGATAAATTCAAAGGGGACCTAAGAATTCAAAACCTGAATTTTATTTACCCGGGAACAACCAGGAGAGCGTTAAGGGATATAAATATCGAGCTTAAGGCAGGAAAAACATTGGCTATCATCGGTAAGACCGGCAGCGGCAAAACTACTCTGATCAACCTTCTTTTAAGGCTTTACAAGCTTGAATACGGCCATATATTCATAGACGGGGTGGATATAAATGACATGCCCATTTCCGTACTACGTGACAATATCGGCTGTGTTCCTCAGGACAACTTCCTGTTTTCCGCTACCATCAAGGAGAACATCGAATTTTTCAAGGAAGGCTATACCGATGACGATGTCGAGGAAGCAGCCAAAATGTCCAGTGTATATGAAAATATAATAGATTTTCCCGAAGGGTTTGAAACAGTTGTCGGCGAAAGGGGAATAACACTTTCGGGAGGACAGAAGCAGAGGATTTCTATTGCCAGGGCAATAATCAAGGATCCGTCAATTCTGATACTTGATGACAGCCTTTCAGCTGTTGATACGAAAACCGAGGAAGAGATTCTTACAAACATAAAGGAGATTCTCAAAGGAAGAACCGGAATAATTATCGCCCATAGAATATCCACACTCAAGCATGCCGATGAAATAATAGTCATGGACAAGGGAAGGATTATTGAAAAAGGAACGCACCAGAGCCTCCTTGACGTGCAGGGCCATTATTACAAACTTTATTGTGCACAGCTGGCGGAAACAAAGCTTGAAAATGTAGAGGAGATAGCAATATGAAAAACAGCAATTCTTTGAGAATATTAAGCTATTTCAAGCCGTATGCACTTTTTGTGCTTTTGAATGCACTGCTGGCAATTTTGATAAACGTATCTGAACTGGCAAACCCATATATAATAAAGGTTGCCATCGACGACTACATAGTCGGCCATAAACAGGGAACCGGAATAATGTCCATAGGTCTCATGTACCTTGGGGCAGTTGTTGCAGGCGCGGTTTTCAGTTATGCACAGACCATACTCTTAAACTCGATCGTACAGAGAATAATGTATAACATAAGAATTGAGCTTTTTTCCCATATCCAGAACATGCCGCTGTCATTTTTCGACCGGAATTCCTCCGGAAGGATATTGACAAGGGTAGCCAATGATGTTGAGACATTGAATGAAATGTACTCGGGAGTATTGATTGCTTTATTCAAGGATATGTTCATGCTCATAGGCATAGTTGTGGTAATGCTGCAGATGAATCTCAAGCTTGCGCTTTTAAGCTTTTCAGTAATACCATTGATAATAGTGGCGACTTACTTTTATAACATAAAGGCAAGGGCTAATTTTAAGAGGGTAAGGCACCTTATTGCTCAGATAAACGGTTTTTTTGCGGAAAATATATCCGGTATGAAGCTTGTACAGATATTCAACAGGGAAAATGAGAAGTACAGAGAGTTTGAAACACTTAATTCGGAATACAACAAGGCGAGCATTATGGAAGTCATTTTAATGGCTGTGTTCAGGCCATCAGCCGAACTGATAAACTCGCTTGCCATATCGATACTGATATGGTACTGTACGCCGGGAATCTTCAATTCGGTAATAGAAATCGGTGTACTCTTCGCATTTATAACATATTCCAAAAAGTTTTTCGGACCTATCAACGATATGGCTGACAAATACAACGTCATCATGGCGGGAAGCGTTGCAGCAGAAAGAATATTCGAGCTTATGGACAATAATGAAGGCATAGAGGATATCGAAAAGGGCGCAGAAATTCCAAAGGTAAAGGGAGAGATTGAGTTCAGGAATGTCTGGTTTTCATATAATAACGCGGATTGGGTTTTAAGAGACGTGAGCTTCAAGGTGAATCCGGGTGAAACTGTGGCTTTCGTGGGGGCTACCGGCTCGGGTAAATCAACCATAATCAACCTTATCGGCCGGTTCTATGAAATACAGAAGGGTGAAATACTGCTGGATGGTGTAAATATCAAGGATATAAAGCTTTCAGAGTTAAGAAGAATGATTGCGGTTGTCATGCAGGACGTTTTCATGTTTTCCGGAGACATACAATCCAATATAAGGTTGAATAATGATGAGATTTCCGATACAGAGGTGGTAGAGGCCACGGAATATGTGAATGCACACGGTTTCATACAATCCCTTCCGGGAAAATACCATGAGGAAGTCAAGGAGAGAGGCTGCACTCTTTCTTCGGGACAAAGACAGCTTCTGTCTTTTGCAAGGGCTATCGCCTTTAATCCGGCCATACTGGTGCTTGATGAGGCTACGGCAAATATAGACACCGAAACCGAGAAGATTATCCAGGACTCTCTCTCAAGGATCTCAAAGGACAGGACAACGCTTGTAATAGCCCACCGGCTGTCTACCATTAAAGATGCCGATAAGATAATAGTAATACACAAGGGAAAAATCAGAGAATCGGGAAGACATGAAGAGTTGCTGGAAAGGAACGGAATTTACAAGAACCTTTATGATATGCAATACACCTGATCAACAGACACTAAACAGGATAAACGGGTATTTCGGAAGTTTTCCTGCATTCCACCAGCAGTTCACCAATGCTGCAATCAAGGTAGAAGGCTCCGGCTGGGCAATACTGACCTGGCAGCGGCTGGAGATACTTCAGGCTGAAAAACATTCACGCTCCAGGTTTTTGATAAGGTTATCCAATCCTCTCAAGAATCCTTCTTGCAACATGCACACCACTGGCGCTGGCCTGTGACAAGCCTCTGGTAACGCCGGCACCGTCACCAATCGCAAACATGTTCTTAAGCTTGGTTTCAAGCTCTCCGGACAGTTCAAGCCTTGAACTGTAGAATTTTACTTCAACTCCGTAAAGTAGGGTGTCATAATTGGCAGTTCCCGGCGCGATTTTATCAAGTGCATATATCATTTCAATGAGGTTATCCAGGTGTCGCTTAGTCAGGACAAGGCTTAAGTCTCCGGGAGTGGCTTTGAGTGTGGGCTTTGTGAAGCTTTGCCCCAATCTGTGCTCGTTGGTTCTCATACCTTTTACAAGGTCACCGAATCTTTGGACCAGAACCCCTCCTCCAAGCATATTGGACAGGGATGCAATTCTTTTACCGTACTGATAAGGTTCGTTAAACGGCTGAGTGAACCTGCTGCTAACAAGAAGTGCAAAATTGGTATTTTCACTCCGAAGCTCGGGATCGGTATAGCTGTGCCCGTTGACGGTGATTATACCGTCTACGTTTTCTGCAACGACATGGCCGTAAGGGTTCATACAGAAGGTCCTGACGATATCGCCATACTGCTTGGTCCTGTACAGCAGCTTGGATTCATATACGGTATCCGTTATATGCTCGAACACCTTTGCAGGAAGCTCGACCCTCACGCCGATATCCACCTGGTTGTTTATAAGAAGCAGCCCAAGATTCCTGCACTGCTGCGTAAACCATTCAGCACCCGATCTCCCGGGTGCGACTATAAGGTAATCGCATTCCAGATGAAGCCCCTTTGATGTCTCAAGATGGTAACCCTTATCCTGGGGTATTATCTCCGTAACCTCGGTATTGCACATGATGTTTATTCTTTCTGCCAGGTGTTCATACAGCCGTTGCAGTATCTTAAGGTTGTTTTCCGTCCCAAGGTGTTTTACGCGGGCCTGTAAAAGGTGTAAATCATTTTCAAGAGCTCTTTTCTCTATTTTTTTTGCCTCTTCGGTAAATGTGGAATAAACCTCGGTGGTTGCACCGAATTCCACATTGATTTCATCAATATAATTAATAAGACTCATGACTTCATTATCCGGTATATAATCATTCAACCAGCCGCCGAATTCGGTGGTAAAATTGTACTTTCCGTCCGAAAACGCACCGGCACCGCCAAAACCCCGCATTATACTGCAAGGGATGCATTTGATGCAGTCCTTCAGCTTTTTGTCTATCATGGGGCACTTTCTCCTGTATATGTCATTACCTTGATCAAGCATCAGTATATGTAAATCAGTCCTCTTTTTAACCAGCTCATAACCGGCAAAAATCCCTGAAGTACCGCAACCTATAATGATTACATCGTATTTCTTGTTAAAACCTGTATCCATTGTATAAAACTCCTCCGCTCTCTGTTCAACCATTATATTATACAAGCAAATCAGAATTTAGTACATATGATTTTTGATGTATGACATTTACTTATTTCACTCCAAATCCTGTACCTTTATCGAATTAATTCGAATAATAAAAATAACATAAGTTGAAAAAATTATAAAAACGTAGTACTATTGTT
>CALMWN010000555.1 GCA_937873555.1 uncultured Clostridia bacterium | reverse complement strand
GCTACAGCTGTATTTGTGACGACACACAACATATCTTCCTCGAACACGGGTTTTGATTCCCAAAAAATAATACCTGAGGAAATGAAGACAAACCCTGCGGATAAACCGAACATGCAGACTGCAAGTTCTATCACTGCAAGCAAGGATTCAAACGGTGCTCCGGTTAAAGCTGAAGATACGCAGAAGACGGCTGCCCAGAATACAACCGGCAAAGCGCTGGCTCCTCAGGCAGAAAACAAGGAAACTGTCGCTGCAGCAAAGCCTGCTGAATCCAAAACAACCGCTCCCGATAAAGGGCAAAAGTTTATCCTGCCTGTCTTTGGTGACATTACATTTGCTTATGCACAGGACAAGCTGGTATTCTCAAAGACTCTGGAGGAATGGAGAACCCACAGCGGAGTTGATTTGTCGGCTGACAGGGGTACTTCGGTAAAAGCTGTGGCTGATGGAGTGGTAAGTGATATTAAAAGCGACCCCCGGTTTGGAATTACCGTAATAATTGACCACCAGAACGGGATAAAGACTGTGTATGCAAACCTGGCAAGCAATGATATGGTTACATATAACCAGAAAGTCAAACAGGGCGATATAATCGGAAGTATAGGAAATACAGCAAACTTTGAATCTGCAGAACAATCACACCTTCACTTCGAGGTGTTGAAGAATAATGAACCAACTGATCCATCTGCGTTCCTGCCGAAAAAATAGCAGTAGTTAACGAAAAGAGATGAAAGGAAAGCCTTTCATCTCTTTTCGTTTCTCAACTTTTATCATAAGAAACCCCTGCCAGGCATATATATACTGTAGCGGAACACTATCCAAAGCTTTATTGCCGTCCTCGAACCGCGGCAATAATTAAAGCTTTCACAAGCTTGGGTATTTTCATAATAAAGATGAGGGATTATGTCTTTATTGTAATTCAGTATTTTGAGTGGAGGGGGGACACCTACATTGAAGGGGTACATAGAAGAAAGAGCAATAGAATTGGCGAATTATATTATCGAAAAAAAGACAACCGTCAGAGCAGCAGCTAAAAAATACGGCATCAGCAAAAGTACGGTTCATATTGTACTTACAAAATGGAAAGGTATATTCCCTATCACCTGATTGCCTTTTCAAATACATTACGCACGATTTCTTTCGTAGCTGCTCCTTCATGAACCTTGATACCATCTACATAGTAAGTGGGAACGAAATAATAATCATATTTGTCGGCTATATCCGGATGAATATTTTCATCTATCATGGAAATATCTATATCCGAATATTCCGTTTTTTCCCTTTTGAGTTCATCCATCCATGTAAAGGCTTCCCTGCAGTACGGACAGGATTTCATCATAAACATGAGAACCGGTTTCATATGTATCCAACACCCCTTTATAACACTAAGCAGAAATTTATGTCGTCTTATTTTTATATATTACCGTATTGCGGCAGTATTATTCAACTTATTATCCCATTCCGGCCTTAGCATTCCATAAAGGTACATATCGAATCTTTTTCCATCCCTCAATATGAATTCACGGTATGTACCTTCCCTTACAAAACCAAGGCCTTCATACAGCCTTATGGCAGTTTCATTATAGGAGATGACATTAAGATTAACCCTGTAAAAATTCAGTTCATTAAAGCCAAAATCCAGGAGCAGCTTCATGGCTTCCTTCCCCAGACCTTTTCCGGTGTAACCTTTGTCTCCTATGCCAATAAAGACAGTCGCCACTCCATTGCTCCATATTATCTCTTCAAAGCCGGCAACACCTATTATTTTTCCGGTATTATTCTCTCTTACCGCATAAATGAATTTTTCACCGGAGGCTTCAAAGTCCTTTATGAAATCTTCCATCTGTCTTAGGGACATCGGCTGAGCAGGTATCATATCATAATACCTGAGAAATCCTGCATCATTGAACCAATCCGCGATTACTGGAAGATCGCTGTCATTTACAGCTGTCAATTTGATATTGGAGCCTTTGAGCAAATCCCGCATAACCCGCCTCCTTAAACAAAATCAACGATATATTTTTTCTCCAGCCTTACAGGGTTATAAGCCGCTTTTGCCTTCCTAAGACCTTCTATACCCAGGTCTTCCTGCCTGTTGATGAAGCTTACTTCACTGAAGCACCTTTCTATCATTGTCTTGTTGATGAATGAATAAATCCCTGAATACTCCAGATTTCCCTTTTCTATATGAACTACACCCATTTCCGGATTGACCTGCTCACCTATTGAAAAGCCTGCAAGCACATCGTCCACATAGACGGCTATACCTTTCATATTTAAAAGATCCGAATGTGTGAGTATATCCGCGATACTTTCCAGTTCATATTTCAGCTGGAAACTGGAGTCCCCTTTGTTCTCGTACCAGTTTTTAGAGAAGTCAATGCAGTCCAGAGCAACGCCTTCACTATACAAGTCCTTCACCTGGTACCGGTACTTATTGACGAACTGGTTGTATTGATTCTTCTTACGGTGATATTTATTACCTGATAACGATATCAGATCACTGGAAGCGTATATATAATCAAAATTATCGGTATCTTCCCTGAATATCAGACTTTCCCCGAAGGTTTCCTTAAGTTTGTTCAAGAAAGGCAGCTCCACATCCCTGAACAGGTTTTTGCATTCGGAGGAGAGGCTCTTAAGCTGCTTTAATGCCGATATGATTCCCTCCAGGTTTTTTTCCGTATATCCGATGGGCTGCATATAATACGAACCGAAACATTTATTGGATTTCCTGACTATTAAAGCATCATCCATCAGGCAGAATTCAGTATTGCACATTTTTCTCCAAAGATATAGAGTCAAAAACGAGTATTCATAAGTGTTAAATTTGTAATCTCCGAGGTATTTTGTAAAAAGTTCCCTGTCTTCTATCTCCAAAGGTTTAAACTCTGTCATTGATACATCTCCCAAGCTGAATAACGAATATGATCAATTACATGGTTTATGACCGATCATTAAGGATTGAACATAAAACATATAATTGACAATGTTATTTTTCCTATACTTTTTGTTACATGGCTAAAAATTTCCCAACCATTTAACATTCATTTTAACACAATTTTAATTAAAGAAGCAATTGAAAGATGCATGGAAACAATGATAAGATAAAGTAACATTAAATTTCCGAGGTGATTGTATGAATGGCAATTGCATGGAGGCCTGTGCGTGGTATCTGTTCCACAGCGGCTTTGCCGTAAAGACAAGGGAACACTTCCTTGTTTTTGATTATTATCTGGACAAGCCTGATGTCGGGCAACAAAGCCTGGCAGGCGGCGTTATCAACCCTGAAGAAATCAAAGATCTTAATGTTGTAGTGTTCTCATCACACAGGCATTCGGATCATTTCAACCCTGTGATCCTTGACTGGGCAGGCAGCATAAAAAAAATACATTATGTCCTTTCATATGACATAGAATTGCGTCAGAAGACGGATAACGTATTGCCGGTGCATCCCGGCCAGCAATATGATTTGGGGGACATAAACATAACCGCACTGGATTCAACCGACCTGGGTGTGGCTTTTCTGGTGAAATGTGACGGTCTTGTCCTTTATCACGCCGGGGATCTGAACTGGTGGCACTGGAAAGGTGAGCCGGAGGACGAGAATACCTTGATGGGGGAAAACTACAAAAAGCAGATTGATCTGCTTAAAGGCACGCACGTGGATATTGCCTTCATACCTGTGGATCCGCGCCTTGAGGAATTCTACTTGTTCGGTCTGGATTATTTTATGAAAACCGTGGGCGCAGAGATGGTGTTTCCCATGCACTTCGGAAAGGACTTTTCGGTATTTAAATGGCTAAAGGAAGACTCACGCGCAGCGGAATATGCAAACAAAGCTGTGGAGATTACCCACCGCGGACAGAACTTCAATTACAGCAAAGGCTGATGCTTAAAAAATATCTCTTCTTTATAATTGAATTATGAAATTTGTAACAAAAAAATAACAAAATTCTCCCTTTTTTTTGCTGTATACATTCGAATACTATAGTAGAGAAAGCCGAAAGGCTTTATTGATCAAGTATTTGAAATGCACAACAAGGGAGCGATTTATATGAAATTTGTCAAATTAATTGTTACCGTTATGATTATTATTTCTGCTGCGGCGTTCATCCATACATATGCAAATGCCGGAGCCTCTGATGTTATTCAGAATATTGAAGACTATCTGGGAGATAAATCAGGCTTGTATTCCATACGCTATTTCGACCTGACCGGCAATGACGGCTTTGGCATAAATGATAATGAAGAGGTATATGCCGCCAGCACAATAAAGGTACCAATCAACATGTATTTCTGGGATGAAGTTTCGAAAGGCGGGATTGACCCGGATATTGAGATGGAGTATATCGAAAGTTATTATGAGGGTGGGACGGGAATCATCCAATCGCAGCCTGTGGGTACAAAATATTCTTTAAGGGAGCTCTCCAGGCTTTCAATTGAATATAGTGACAATATAGCGACCAACATGCTGATTGGCGCACTCGGGTGGGAAAACATCCTGGCATACAGGCAAAGCATGATAGATTACAAGGAGATTCCTGCGGAGAACTATTCAACAGCATTTGATATGAGTATTTACCTTGAAAACCTGTGGAAGAATTCACAAACTTCAGGTAATTGGAATGAGCTCCTAACTTATATGGAAAATACTATATTTAATGACAGGATCAATTCAATGCTTCCCGACAACGTGCTTGTTGCCCATAAGATAGGGAATTGGGAAACGGCGAGAAATGATGTAGGCATCGTTTTTTCCGACAAGCCTTATATTCTGTGTATTATGTCAAAAGATACAAGTGATGCTTCCGACATGACTATGGGTGAAATTTCCAAAATGGTGTATGATTACAGCAGCACCCGTGAATAACCGGGTTTAAGCGAAAAAATAACGGTTGTACTTTAGTGCAACCGTTATTTTTTTGATGCTGGTAAGCAGCATCAAAATCATCCGCAGTAAATGCAAAATGATCACATTCCATTACTTTCCCGGCCTGTTTTTGTGAGTAAAACCGGCCTTTGGCCGACAACGGGGATTATCCGGGAAATTGAGCAATATGACATAAATTTGGACCGGCAAAAATATAATTGATTGTGTGAAGTTATTTAAATATCTATGCTGGGGGCACAAATGGACAAGAAGGGCATGAAAAGGCTCAAGATAACCATAGTTACCAATAATGAGATCAACAGGTCAATTGAAGAATTACTATATAAAAATATTGCGGAAATGATTTTCAACTCTCCGGAATTCAAGGACAAATTGATATCCAGGCAATACGGGAACTGATGATCCCAAAACATTACATGTCATAATTCAATGCTAAAGGCCGGCAACACCGCAAGAAACGGTCCAGGAAGGATGTGCTGTAATGCGTGCGGCATGCTACTGCAGAGTCAGTACCGACAAGGACGAGCAGCTGGAAAGCTTAGGCAGGCAAATCGAGTTTTTTTCTGAATTTGTAAGCAGCAAAGGGCAAAGTCTCTATAGAATATATGCTGATGAGGGTATCTCGGGGAAGCAGCTGAAAAACCGTGTACAATTCCTGCAAATGCTGAAGGATGCAGAAAATAAAAAATTCGATATCCTTTACGTAAAGGATATCAGCAGATTTGCACGCAACACCGAGGACTTTTTACACAATATAAGGAAAATAAAAAATCTGGGTCTTAATATATATTTCATAACCAACAATCTCAACGTACAGGAGGGAAATGAATTTTTCCTTACGGTACTGGCGGCAATGGCGCAGGAGGAATCTGCAAGGCTAAGTGAAAGGATAAAATTCGGTAAAAATGTCACTGCAAAGAAAGGGAGAGTGCCCAACTTTGTTTTCGGCTACGACAAGGTAGACAGCTTTACTCTGGTACCAAATGCAAATGAGAGTGAAACGGTAAGGAAGGTATTTGACCTCTTTGTGAATGAAAATTACGGTACAGCCAGGATCGCGGGCTACCTGAACGATAACAACATAGCGACAAAGAAAAACAAACGTCATAAATGGCATCAGGTGGTGGTGTCCCAGATATTGAGGAATGAAATATACACCGGCAAGATAATAAACAGGAAAAGCGAGATTATAGACTTTATAACCGGAAAACGCAGGAGCCTTGAAAAGGAAAGCCGGATAATAATTGAAAAGCCGGAATTGCGGATTATACCGGATGAGTTGTTCAAACGGGCCCAGGAACTATTCGAGGAAAAAAGAGGAGCTTTCAACCTTCCCCAAAAAAGAGAAAGTGTCAAATTTCCTCTGTCCAATCTGATAAAATGCCCTGAGTGCGGTTACAGCTTCAGACGGTGTCAAAGGCAATACAGCGAAAACGGCAAAATATACAGCTGGTGGACATGCAGCTCCAGAAATGCCAAAGGTGCAAATGCCTGCAGCAACAAGGTGAACGTAGATGAAGAAACAATTGAAAATGCAATCCGCCAATTTCTCGGGGAGTTGATATCAAACAATACAAAAGCAGCCAGACATATAACGGATGAGTTGAAGGGACTGATAAAAATATATGGCACCAGTGCAATTGCAAGCAGAAAGGAACTGGAAAAGGAACTCAATGAATGCACACGGCAAAAAGGAAAGTACATGGACATGTATAAAAATGAAATCATAACGATGGATGAACTGAAAGGCTTTACCGTTCAGCTGAATGAAAAAATTGCAAAGTACCGGACGGCAATGGATATATCGGACAATGCTGCCGAAATTAATATAAAATTGGAAAACATCACAAATACCTATATGGATAACATAGAAACCTTTATACATATGGAAGGAATGGACAATCAATTTTTAAGACGGATTATAGAGAAGATTATTGTTTTTCCTGATGGTTACATCAAAGTTCACTTAAGGAATGAAAAGCACAATGGCACACTTCAGGATAACCCTGCAGAAGTTATGGAAATATCTGTTGATGAAACCATTCCATATGCAAAGTACGGTTCATAAGGATGTTACTGAAAGGTTACTGCAGGTAGATAATGCTTTATCTGAAGAAGTAAGACTTGTACTCGAAGAAAATAAGGCAGAAAGGCATATCAGAGGTGGTCAGGCAACTAAAGCAAAATACTGTGCAAAATAGGATACCGAAAATATGGAACATTAAGAAAAATCCCTTCGGCAATCAGCTTTGAAGGGATTTTTTCAGTATTGAATTTTCAACAATTACCTGAACAAACATAATTTATAAAAATATTGCATTATTGAAATTATATGATAATATTAATATGAAGCATATTATCTAATCATAGGGACTTAAAGAAGATTCTCACTATATAAAGTTTTATTGATTTTGCCTTTCGGCAAAAAAGTTATCTTTATTATAATCCGTGTATTATATGTCGGTAAAGAGGGAGTTGTTTTTTGTTGGGTTTGGGACAAGATATAGGTATAGATTTGGGGACAGCTACAGTGTTGGTTTACATAAAAGGAAAGGGCATTGTTCTGCGCGAACCTTCGGTTGTAGCTATAGATAAAAACTCAAACAAGTTGCTGGCAGTAGGGGAAGAAGCAAGGAGGATGCTTGGAAGGACTCCGGGCAATATAGTTGCCATAAGGCCTTTACGTGAAGGAGTCATATCAGATTACGATGTAACCGAGCGCATGCTTAAATATTTCATAAACAAGGTTTGCGGGAACAGGGTTTTCAAGTTGTTCAAACCGAGAATAATGGTTTGTGTCCCAAGCGGAGTTACCGAAGTTGAAAGAAGGGCTGTTATAGATGCAGCAATGCAGGCGGGAGCAAGGAAAACCTATCTCATTGAAGAGCCGATTGCCGCAGCGATAGGTGCCGGTATAGATATAGCAAAGGCCTGCGGAAGCATGGTGGTGGATATTGGCGGCGGAACCACAGACATAGCGGTAATATCGCTTGGAGGAACCGTTGTAAGTACTTCAATCAAGGTTGCAGGGGATAAGTTTGATGAAGCTATCGTAAGGTATATGCGTAAAAAGCATAATATAATGATAGGTGAAAGAACCGCAGAAGAGCTGAAAATAAACATTGGCACTGTTTTCCCAAGGGTTCAGGAGGTTTCAATGGACATCCGGGGCAGGAACCTGATATCCGGCCTTCCCAAGACAATTACCATTACATCGTCCGAAATAATGGAAGCTCTGGAAGAACCGGTTTCCAACGTGGTTGAAGCAGTTCATTCAGTTCTTGAAAGGACACCTCCGGAGCTGGCGGCAGATATCAGCGACAGAGGAATCGTCATGACAGGCGGAGGAAGCCTGATTTACGGGTTGGACAAGCTTCTGCAGGAAAAGACGGGGATTAACGTTATAATAGCGGATGATGCCATTTCCTGTGTAGCGCTTGGTACCGGTAAAGCTCTTGACAACATCGAGGTTATTGAACAGAGTGCGATGGCGGAGAGCAGAAACAACAGAAGATAATAAAATAAATAAAAGAAATAAAACATGCCGTGAATTCGCGGCATGTTTTATTTCTTTTTATTAAGCTATTCCCGGATGCTTCCGATATATTAACTGTCGGAATTATTTAGATGCAGGGAGAACAAATATGATTCGTGGCCTTTACACATCAGCTTGGAGCATGCTGGCGGACAGCAAAAAGATAGATGTTATATCCAACAATATAGCCAATGTAAATACAAATGCATATAAAAAAGATACGATGGTGTTTGAAAGCTTCCCTGAGCTTCTTGCCCGGCGGATAAAGGATACAAACAGCCCTTCAAACCCTTCGGGTATGGTCGGCTCAATGCAGCTTGGCAGTGATGTAGGAGAGGTTTATACATATTACACTATGGGAAACCTTGTCAAGACGGACAACAAACTTGATGCTGCGATACAAAATCCGGGCTCCGCTTTTTTCACAGTCGGTATTCCTGATGCAAACGGCAATATGAAGGAGTACTATACCCGGGACGGTGCATTTATGATAAATGCAAACCACCAGTTGGTGAACAAGGATGGATATCCCGTCATGGGCATGAATGGTCCCATCACTTTGAGCGACAGCAATTTCTCGCTGGATGCGGACGGAACCATCGTGCAAAACGGAAAAATAGTTGACAGGCTTATGATAAAGGATTTCAAGGATACAAAAACTTTGAGGAAATTTGGCTCAAACCTGGTCG
>CALMWN010000554.1 GCA_937873555.1 uncultured Clostridia bacterium | reverse complement strand
GCTTGTTTCACTGCCTTTATGCTGGAAAATAAACTACTTTAGTAAAATAAACGAAGAAAAAAGCGTTGTCGCGGATAGAATCCGAAACGAAATAATTTTTCGGAAATTCAATCTGATGGAGCGCAGATTTCCATTCAGGCGAAAATTCCATGTGATATTTTGCAGGAATGTTATGATATATTTCGATAATCCGACAAAAATTGAGTTGGTAAACAGGTTTTATGAATTCACAGAACCGGGAGGATATCTGTTCATCGGTCATTCTGAATCAATCGGCAGGGATGAGACCAAATACAGATATGTAATGCCGGCTGTCTACAGAAAGGACTAGAAAAATTGCTTATAAAAAAGAAAATCAAGGTCCTGATAGTCGATGATTCGATAGTTTTCAGAGAAATGCTTTCAAGAGGCATTTCTGAAGATTCAGGCATTGAAGTGGTGGCAACCGCTTCGGATCCCTTCCAGGCAAGGGACAGGATAATAGAATCTGAACCCGATGTAATGACGCTTGACGTTGAAATGCCGCGGATGAACGGCATAGAATTCTTAAGAAGGCTCATGCCCCAGTACCCTATACCTGTCATTGTAGTCAGTGCCGTCAGTGAAAATGTATTTGATGCCTTGAATGCAGGAGCTGTAGATTTTGTAACAAAAGTTGACAGCAGCATCGGCAGGGGTATCGATTCGCTTGTAAAAGAACTTATTATCAAGATAAAAATTGCTTCAACTGCCAAGGTTGGCCACTGGAAAAATGAAAACACCCTAAAGAACTATGTTAAAACAAATTCTGTGAATACCGGGAACCGTCTGGTAGCAATCGGAGCTTCCACAGGTGGGACGGAAGCTATTTACAGCATAATAAAGACTTTACCCAGAGACTTTCCTGGAATAGTCATTGTACAACACATGCCGCCGGTTTTTACGAGAATGTATGCTGAACGACTGAATAACTCCTGTCTTATGGAAGTAAAAGAGGCGAAGGACGGGGATCGGATTACTGAAGGCAGGGTGCTTATTGCTCCCGGTGATTTTCATATGAGAGTCAAAAAATCGGGTACTTTTTGGACGGTTGAGTGCTTCAAAGGGCAAAAGGTCAACGGGCACTGTCCGTCAGTAGATATACTGTTTGAATCGATAGCTTCTGAGGCTGGAAGGAATTCTGTAGGGATTATACTGACCGGTATGGGATTTGATGGAGCAAAAGGGCTCCTTTCAATGAGAAGGAAAGGAGCAAGGACGATAGGCCAGGATGAGCAGTCCAGTGTCGTCTATGGGATGCCGAAAGTTGCCTATGATCTTGGGGCCGTTGAAATTCAGACCTCCCTCGCCGGCATACCACAATGTGTCTGCTCAATGATATATGGCGTAAAGTAATTAACCGGAGGGCTTTTGATGAAAAGGGAACTGAACCTGCTGTACTATAGCCGGGAAGACTCTCAAGTTAACCATATAAGGACTATTTTGGCCAAATGTGGTTTTACTGCATACATAAAACACTTTAATACCCCTGATGATCTTAAGCTTTCATTTGAAATCGGTTCATGGGATATAATGCTGGTATTTTATTCAATACTGGATGAAAGCAGTTTCAAGTATACACTTGAGACAGTCAGAGGTTATGACCTTTATCTGCCTGTCATTCTTGTTACCGAAGATGATGAAACCGGATTTGAGGCTATCAAAGCCGGCTATAACGACTATATAACCAAAGATGGAATAGACCGGCTGGGACCTCTTGTTTACAGGGAACTGAGAGCCTTCGGTTTAAATATAGAGTGTGGAAACATACAAAAATCGCTGGTAGAGGAGAATGAGCTCTGTACTTTCACCTTTCAAAGTATTGGTGACGGTGTAATCACACTGGATTGCAACGGCTTTATAACCAACTTCAATAAAGCATCTGAGGATATAACAGGCTGGAAGAAAAAAGACGCTATCGGTAGACAGCTTAGTGAGGTTTTCAGAATATATAACAGACAAACCTCGGAGACAGTTAACGCCCCCTTTGAGCAGGCTATGAAAACCCAAAAAGCAACAGGCTTGAGCAAGTCCACAGCACTTATGACAAAGCAGGGAGATGAAATTTTTGTTTCTGCAAATATTTCTCCAATCAGTGATGTCAATAATAGCATAATCGGTGTAGTCGTAATCTTCAGGGATATCACAAAAATAAAACACGCAGAAGAAATGCTTCAAAAGTCAAGAGATTTCTATCTTACCTTGTTTGATGAATTTCCTGCCCTCATCTGGAGAGCGGGTGTAGACGGAAAGTGTAATTATTTCAATAAAACCTGGCTGGATTTCACAGGCAGAACCCTTGAACAGGAATTTGGCGACGGATGGGCGGAAGGTGTCCATCCTGATGATATTTCAGGATGTTTTGGCACATATATGAATGCCTTCAATTCCAGGAAAGTATTTGAAATGGTGTTCCGGTTGAGGCGATATGACGGCGAATACCGGTGGATAGTTGATAACGGCAGACCATACTGTGACCTTGACGGTAATTTTGCAGGCTGCATCGGCGTATGTTTTGACATAACGGAAAGAATACAGTCTGAAGAAATAATAAAAATAAATGAAGCCAGGTACAGGGAGCTTTTCAACAATATGAGCAGTGGAGTAATATTGTTTGAAGTTGTTGACAATGGCATAAGCTTCATTATCAAGGATATCAACCCTGTGGCAATGCAAAACGACGGACTTGCCAAGGACGAAGTCATGGGTAAGGATATTCGGGAAGCTTTTCGTGAATTATGTGATTATGGGCTTTATGAAGCCATAAAAAATGTTTATACTACGGGAGAACCGGAAAACATACCGATACACTGGTTTAAGAACCAACATATAGCTGGTTGGTGGGATAGTTATATTTTTATGATTCCATCCGGGGAAATAGTTGTCATATATGACGATGTGACTGAGAGAATGCAGGCAGAGGAAGCACTGTGGGAAAGTGAGAACAAGTACAGGAAGCTTTTTCACAATGCGAATGATGCCATATTCCTGCAGTCTATAGAAAACAACATCATAGGCAATTTTTTGGAGGTTAACGATATTGCCTGCCGTATGTGGGGATACAGCAGGGAGGAACTCCTCCAGATGCCTTACGACGACATATCGGCGCCATCTGAAAAGGACCTGGGTCTGGAACTTGCGGAAATTCTGGATGTATCCAAGCATTACACATATGAGAGAATAACTGTGGCGAAAGACGGAAGAGAGATTCCGCTCGAAATAAATTCACACAAGTTTTATATGAACGGCATGAACTATGTTCTGTCCATTGCCAGGGACATAACAGAGCGAAAACGCTATGAAGAGGAAATACATGAGGCAAAAACCGCAGCAGAAAATGCAAGTAAGGCAAAAAGCGAATTTCTTGCAAATATGAGCCATGAAATACGTACACCACTGAATGGCATAGTAGGCATGACGAACTTGACCCTTCTGACCCAATTGAATCCGGAGCAGGAAGAAAACCTTTACATAATCAAGTCATGTGCCGATACTCTGTTAAAGGTCATAAACAATATACTTGATTTTTCCAAAATAGAAGCAGGAAAGCTGGTAATTGAAAAAATTGAATTCAACATCAAAAAACTGTTGCAGAAAACACTGAGCCAACACATCAAGTCCATACAGGATAAAGGTCTTAAATTCAATGTCGAAGCCTCTCCTGATTTACCTGAAATCCTGATCGGGGACCCCATAAGGCTGCAGCAGATATTGAACAACCTGCTGAGTAATGCGGTAAAGTTTACAGATGTAGGGGGAATCAGCATATCAATCCTGCACGAATATAAGAATGAAAGTGAGCTTAAATTCAAATTGAGTGTTTCCGATACGGGTATTGGAATATCTGAAGAAGAAAAGACAAGATTGTTCAAAGGCTTCAGCCAGGTTGACGGATCAATTACCAGAAAATACGGAGGTACAGGCCTGGGTCTTGCAATATCGAAGCAACTGGTTGAAATCATGGGAGGGAATATCTGGCTTGACAGTGAGAAGGGTAAAGGCAGTACTTTCAATATAGAGCTTGAATTAGGATACAAACAGGCTTCTGAATCGCAGGAGGACTCAAGCAGGCTGTCTGTTGAAAAAACCCGGGATAGATTCGACATAATTCTGGCTGAAGATGATGTGATAAACCAGAAATTGATAAAACGATTATTCGAAAAGAAGTGTTTTAAATAAACGTGGTTGTTTTGGTTCTA
>CALMWN010000553.1 GCA_937873555.1 uncultured Clostridia bacterium | reverse complement strand
AAGGAACTGATTTTGATGGCAAACCTGGAGGGTAAGGAAAAAAGCCTTGCAGGAACTCTATCTGGAGGCTGGAAGCAGCGTCTTGCCCTGGGGTGCGCCCTGATACACAAGCCGAAGCTGTTGGTACTCGATGAGCCGACAGCAGGTGTCGACCCTGTTTCGCGCAGAGTGTTCTGGGAAATTATTCATGCGCTCGCCCATCAGGGAATATCAATACTTGTAACCACACATTACATGGACGAGGCTGAAAGCTGTGATATTGTCGGATTTATATTCAACGGCAGGATAATCAATATAGCCCCTCCCCAGGAATTGATCATGCAGGAAAATGCAAAAAATCTTGAAGATATTTTCATAAACTATGTGGAAAGGGTGACCAATAAAAAGGTCAGTGCCACTTTCAAGGAAATGAAATTCCTTCATGATGACTAGTGCTTTTTAATATAACAAGTTTTTAGCTTTTGAAATGAATATTGATCATGAAACAGGGGGAATTCCCATGAATAGAAAACTGTTCAGCTTAAACAGGCTGTTAGCTATTATAAAGAAAGAGTTCATACAGGTGAGGCGTGACCCGATAAGCCTGAGGATTCCAATTGCAATGCCCATTGTGATGATGCTTCTTTTCGGCTACGCAGTCACAACTGAGGTTGATAAGATTCCGACGGCAGTTTTCGACCAGAGCAAAACCCAGGAAAGCCGCGAATACATTGATAAATTTGTGGCTTCCGACTACTTTGTCGTCAAATTCAACGTAGGCAGTGAAAAGGAGATATCAGAACTCATTGACAGAGGAAAGGTCAAGGCAGCCGTAATAATTCCCTCAAGCTATGCCAACGACCTTAAACAGGATAAAACTCCGCAGACCCAGCTGATTATTGACGGCACCGACCCGACAACGGCGAGGACAGCCTTGAACAGCGGGCTTTTGGTGTCACAGGTCTATTCAATGACCTTCCGTGACAAGGCCCTGAAAAAAATCGGAGCTTCAGCTGCCAGGCTTCCCGGTGTTTCCATGAACTCCAAGGTATGGTACAACCCGAATCTTGAAAGCAAAAGGTTCACAATCCCCGGACTGGTAGGTCTGATACTCCAGAATATTACAATAATGCTTACAGCCTTCGCACTTGTCCGGGAAAAGGAGCGCGGCACCATAGAGCAGCTGATTGTTACTCCTTTAAGGCCGCTGGAACTGATCCTGGGCAAGCTGGTCCCATATATCATCATCGGTTATGCCGGCTTTTTATTCGCACTGTCGTTGTGCATTTTCTGGTTCGGGGTATATCCTGCCGGAAGCCTTGCCCTGCTTTTGTTGCTTGGGTTTCTGTTCGTGTATTGTTCACTTTCCATCGGCATGCTCATTTCAACCTTTGCAAGAACCCAGATGCAGGCCATGATGGTTATGATTCTGGTGCTGTTGCCCAGTATACTCCTCTCGGGTTTTATATTTCCCAGAGAAGCTATGCCGCTTCTTGTCAATCTTTTAGGTTATATACTGCCGCTTACCTACTTTCTGGACATAGTGAGGGGAATAATGTTGAAAGGTGTCGGCATGGGCTACTTATTGGGGGATGTCATCGCCCTGTGTGTTTTCACCATGATAATCCTGTCGGTTGCAACCCTCAGATTCAGAAAGAGCCTCGATTGACAACAACATTGCCGGATTTCCGGATTTAACCGGTTTTATATCCGTGCAAAACAAGAACTTACACAGGGGCATAAAAAATAGTATAGGCTGTATTGTTGACAAAATTATCTCACAGTAATATAATTTTTGTAGAACATATGAATGATTGTTCATATATAGTATATATAGAGAGGTCACCATCATGCGTACTCTGTCGTTCAAATTGAATGGTCTTACTTGTACCAACTGTGCAAATAAAATACAGGAAAATGTAAACAGGCTTGAAGAAGTAGAAAAGGCAGAAATCAATTTCGCCTCACAGAAGCTTGATATAAAAATTCAAAATGAAGTTGAAAATGACCATATCCTTATCAAAGTAACGAATATAGTCAATAGAATTGAACCGTACGTTAAGGTTGAAGAAATAAACCATCGGAATAATATAAGCG
>CALMWN010000552.1 GCA_937873555.1 uncultured Clostridia bacterium | reverse complement strand
TATCTATCAGGCCACCTGCTATCACAGGAATTGATACTTTACCGGCGATTCGCTTAATTATTTTCGGCATCACACCCGGCATAATTTCAATCATATCCGGATGCACCGACTGCACAGCCTTGATCGTAGTCCCTAATTTTGCAGAAGGTTTAAGATAGAGTAACCCGAAATCGTTGGCAATACTGATGATTCCGGGTATTTTTATTTTAAAATTTTATCAATATACTATGGCGTTTTATGGCGGATTATGGTATAATCAATACATAGGGCATACTATACAAAAGATACGGGGTGTTATTTATGTTTCTTAAGAAGAGTACCAACAGCAAAACCGGAAGGACTTACCTGTCTATTGTCAATACTTATCACGACAGCAAGAAAAAGCAGTCGCGCACATCTACAATTAAGTCTCTGGGATATCTGGACGTCCTACAGAAAGAATACGATGACCCTATTGCATACTTCACCGAGGAAGTTCGCAAGATGAATGAAGAAAACAGTCGTGATAAAAATACTGTTACCCTTAGTATTTCCCTGGGTGAAACTCTGGATTTGGACAACGACACCAGCAAAAATTTCGGGTATGCAGCCTTGAGTAAGATTTATCATGGACTCGATATAGATTCATTTCTGAAGAACAGGCAACGGTACTCAAAGGAAGAGTATGACGCCAATGCGGTAATGAAGTTGCTCATATACTCCCGCCTGCTTTATCCGGCTTCCAAGAAAAAAACATACGAAAATAGGGACAGGTTTTTCGATAAATTTGATTTTTCGCTGGACGACATATATAGATGTCTTTCCTTCTTGAATAAGCATAGCGACGCCCTGCAGCTTTGGCTCCATGAACGCATAAAGGAACAATATGGCCGCAACACGGATTTGGTCTACTATGACGTCACCAATTACTACTTTGAAATCGATGAACAGGATGACTTGCGCAGAAACGGAGTCTCGAAAGAGCATCGTCCCGACCCGATTGTACAGATGGGATTGTTTATTGATACAAACGGTATCCCGATCAATTACAAGCTCTTCCCCGGGAACACCCCTGACAAGACAACCCTGATCCCTGCGTTGAGTAAAGTCCAGCGTGAATATTCATTAGGCAGGATTATCATTGTTGCCGACAAAGGGTTGACCACAGGAGATAATATCTGGTATATATTGTCTGCCAAAAACGGTTATGTGCTGAGTTATTCTGTGCGCGGTGCCGACCAGAGTTTTCAGGATTATGTACTTGATGAAAAAGGATATGTGAATAAAGGCGATGATTTCAAAATCAAATCAAGGCTCTATCCTCGGCAAATAAAGGTTACCGCAACAAACGGAAAAAAGATAAAGAAGACTGTGGATGAAAAACAAATTGTCTTCTATAGCCCGAAGTATGCAGAAAAGGACAAGAAAGACCGTGAAGCAGCAATTTTAAAGGCGAGAGACTTGATCAAAAACCCAGCCAGGTACAATAAATCCACCACCTATGGCGCTGCCAAATATGTGAAAAATCTCACTTTCGACGCACAAACAGGTGAAATCCTGGAAACTGCAAAACAGCTTCTGAGCTTTGACGAAGAAAAGCTCAAGGAAGAAGAAAAGTTTGATGGGTACTACGCCATTGTAACCAGTGAATACAAGGAATCGGATGAAAAGATAATTGACACTTACAGAGGGCTTTGGAAGATAGAGGAATCCTTCAAGATCACAAAGAGTGATTTTGAAAGCAGGCCTGTATATTTGTCATTGCAAGAACACATAGATGCCCATTTCCTGACTTGTTTCATCGCACTTGTCATCATAAGGATACTGGAATTCAGGCTTAAGCGTAAACATTCCACTAACGTAATGCTTGAAAGTCTTAAAAAATCCGTGTGTAGCCTTAATCAAGAAAATTACTATCTGTTCAATTTTTATAACCAAGTTCTTAAAGATATCGGCATGGAGCTGAATATCGATTTCAGCAAAAAAAACATGTCTTTGTGGGATATTAGAAAAATTTTAGGCAACACCAAAAAAGGTTGATTTTGCACTACAACTTTTTGACAGAAACGAAAAGCCCAGAACCTTTTATTTCAGAGAGGTTGAGGGCTCTTTTTCACTCATTTTGCTGCAAAAGAAAAGATATATGCTACAGTTTTAGTTTACTACACTACCGATAAAATTACAATACCCAC
>CALMWN010000551.1 GCA_937873555.1 uncultured Clostridia bacterium | reverse complement strand
GACAAAGTGGTAAGGGTTACCATTAGGGGACGGATTTGCGGCAGTCAATACTAGTCAAAGTATTTACGTATATACCTTTCATCAAGCTCTACAAGAATTATATCCTCTCCGATTTTTTTAATTTTTTCCCATGGTATTATAAAATCGCCGTCCTTGCCTATCAGTCCAAACAACCTGCCTGTTCCGGGTATGACGATTGCATCTATCCTTCCATCCTCCAGATTGATCTCCACATCACATACAAAGCCCAATCTTCTTCCATCCGACATATTTATCACTTCTTTATCCTTCAACTCAGATGTTCTGGTCATAACATCCACCCCACTAAACTCTAATACCCTTAAATTTTTCAGGGTTATCTGCCGTTTAAATCCGAAATTTTTTCACCCTGCTGCTCGTAACAAATTTGTATGGCAGCCGGCTGTGCAAGGACTGACAATTGTTACTACAAATATATGCAAAAAAAATAAAGGTATGAAAAAAAACACCTTACGGCGTTTTATATATGCATTTTACATTAATCATAAGGTATTTTCATTCAGATAAACTTTTTCATATGCAATAATGCTGTCTTTTCAAGCCTTGAAACCTGAGCCTGTGATATCCCTATTTCTTCTGCCACCTCCATTTGAGTCCTGCCCTCAAAAAACCTCAGATTCAATATGAGCTTTTCCCTGTCATTCAGCTTTCTCATAGCCTCCTTCAGAGCTATTGTCTCGAGCCAGTTTTCATCAAGGTTTTTGTCGTCGCTTACCTGATCCATTACAAAAATCGCATCTCCACCATCATGATAAACCGACTCAAACAACGAAATGGGGTCCTGTATCGCATCCAGGGCAAATACTATGTCCTCCTTGGAAATCTTTAATTCATCGGCAATCTCAGAGATTGTAGGCTCCTTTGAGTTTTTATTTGTCAGCTTTTCTTTGGCCTGAAGAGCCTTATAAGCGATGTCCCTCAAAGAACGGCTGACTCTTATTGAATTGTTGTCCCTTAAGTATCTTCTTATTTCTCCTATTATCATAGGAACTGCATATGTGGAGAATTTTACATTTTGTGTAACGTCAAAATTATCAATAGCTTTAATCAGTCCAATACAGCCAACCTGAAAAAGGTCATCCACGTATTCACCTCTGTTGTTGAACCTTTGAATAACACTCAAGACCAATCTCAAATTACCTTTTATGAATTCCTCCCTTGCCGAGGTGTCTCCTTTATGCATTCTTTCAAAAAGCTCTTTCTTTTGATCATTGGATAGAACAGGCAATTTTGATGTGTTTACTCCACATATTTCAACTTTGTTGACAAGCATGGAAAAAACCTCCCGGCAATAAATTTCTGTCAGTATCATTATTGCCATGAAGGTCTTTTTTATACTGAATAAAACAACAAAAATTTTTAGGAAAAGCCTTGACAAATGCTGATTTAACTGGCTTTAGAGCATTTGTGCAGGTTACGGCGGAAAAGAGTTTCATGTGCTTCTAATTGCATAGAGACAACGAACTGTAAAAGTAAAACTATCAAATTTTATCATCTCAAGATACCGCATTTTTCAAATGCTATCTTCTTGGATATAAAATTAAGTTTTACTATATTTACAGTTCGGTCTCCTTAACAAAATGGTGATTTCTATCTTCAACAAATCTATATCATCCTGTTGATCTCCTTTTTCAGCCTGCTTATGATCCGCTTTTCCAGGCGGGAAATATATGACTGCGAAATCCCAAGCATATCTGCCACTTCCTTTTGTGTTTTTTCCACACCATTCTCAAGCCCAAACCTTAGCTCCATTATTTTTTTCTCTCTTACTGAAAGCTTTTTCATGGCTGAATTAAGAAGTTCCCGGTCTACTTCATCTTCTATGCATCTGTGAATTATATCATTTTCCGTTCCCAATATATCGGACAACAGCAGTTCATTCCCGTCCCAGTCTATATTTAGAGGCTCGTCTATGGAAATTTCAGTCTTTATCCTGTTATTTCTCCTCAAGTACATCAATATTTCATTTTCAATGCACCTGGAAGCGTAAGTAGCCAGTTTGATATTCTTAGACGGGTTAAATGTGTTTATGGCTTTTATCAAACCTATTGTCCCGATTGAAATGAGATCCTCGACACAAACGCCTGTATTCTCGAATTTTCTCGCAATGTATACAACAAGCCTCAAATTCCTTTCTATCAGTATCTTTTTCACTCCAAAATCACTTTCTCCAAGCTTATTTAGCAGATAGTTTTCTTCGTCATTACTCAAAGGAGGCGGAAGTGCTTCACTTCCTCCTATGTAATGAACCGGGAAATTGAGTAAATTGAATCTACTTAAGAAATTTATGTATTTTATCCAGAAAAACAACTTCATTTTCTTGAACGTATTCATAAGCTTTTCCCCTTCCGCAGAGACTTGACATATTTTACATCACGCAACCAATTCCGGGCTCAAAAGAGCCTTATACATTTCATCCTTTGAAAGCCTTCTGTTATAAATCCCTACAATGACATCATTAACCCCCTTTTTTTCATCATCTTCACCTATTGTGATGTAATCAGGCTTAAATCCTATCAGTATTCCGTTTTCCTTCCCGATAGACGTAAAAGGAATGATTCTGAATCTGGAAAACCATGTTGTATTGGATACTACACCTATGACGCTGTTCAGATCATTTTCTTTCGATTCATCAAATATTTGTCGTATTTCAAGGGGCAGTATTTCTCTTATTGCTCTGAATTCCACAATTACCACCGGCGCGTTGGTCAGGGGATCATGCAGTGAATTTCCGGTATCTACCAGTGCGGACAGCTCTACTTCTCTGCTTTCAAAAGCGATTTTCAACGGGATCAATTGCTTATTGTTGAAAAATTTTAACTGCAATATCTCCCAGAAAATTCTCACTATTATAGCTGCCATGATGATCGACAGAAAAAGAAGAGTCCATTTTGATTGCCAGAAAACATACACTATCCCGTTTCTTACAAAACCTCCGTTCTGATTGAAATATAAAAAGGCAAAAGCAGCGCCTGCAAATATAAAGGTTGAAATATAGAATATGGCAAGAGTTTTAAGAAAGTTAACGGCAGTTGTATGAGAAAATGCCACCAGGATTATAATCAGTGACAGAATTATTTTGGCAAATGCAGTGTAATATACCTTTGTCCCCGGCATGGTTATGAGAAAAACCACATATACCGCTCCGACTACAGCTCCAAGAAAAAGCCTGAGATTGGAGGTCCTGGTTTTAGAAAATTTTGCTGTAACGGTAAGTATCAGATAATTCATTATTACATTTTCTAAAAAAAGAACATCCAGATAAATTGTCACATTAGTAACCCCGCATAAAATTGTGATTGCAAAAGAAAAACTATGCCTTGCCAGAATATAACCTGATGACATAATCCCTCAAAGCAAGTTTTTCAAAGTGTAATCATCACATCAAGACAATCCCATAATACTACTTATATTCAAATGCCCTTATTTTTATGTTTATTATAATATTTATCCTTAAGAAATTTTGTCAAATGCAAGTATAAAAAAAGAAAAATCGTTTGACAAAAATCAAACGAT
>CALMWN010000550.1 GCA_937873555.1 uncultured Clostridia bacterium | reverse complement strand
TATCTTACATAATTGTTATCGAGTACACTTTATTATATTATTCTTACAAGCATTTAATAATCTCCAGCCATACTTTTGCAATAAGTGCATGTCCGGCCAGTGTCGGATGTACACCGTCTGCAGCCCAGAATTCAGGGGGTTTGTATGCTGCGGCGCTGTTGAATATTCCATCCAGGGGCAGCAGCAGGGCATTATATTCGCGGGCAAGGTCCCTGACTGAGTTTATTTTAGGATCAAGGTCTTCTCTCCACTTTCTGCGGTCCTCGGGATATGGCAGTACAAAAGGCTCACACATGATTATTTTCCTGACGCTGCTGCCTTTTAGCTTTTCAAGTATGCTTCTGTAGTTTTGTTCAAATTCTTCCACAGGTGTCGGATCGTTCCGGTCATACCTCCTCCAGCAGTCATTAATACCGATAAGTATCGATACAATAGTTGGGTTAAGCTTCATGCAGTCTTCATCCCACCTTGCCTTCAGATCCTTTGCACGGTTGCCGCTGATGCCCCGGTTTATAAATTTTACATTTTTATCGGGGTGAAACGCAGAAAACAGCGAAGCAGTCATCATAGCGTATCCATTTCCCATGCTGTCCGGATCTTCCCTGGAACGTTTGGTATCGGTAATACTGTCACCCTGGAACAAAACCACATCATTGTCTTTCAGCAGCATAATAAAATCCCTCTCTAAATTGATATATATGCATAATTAGTTTTCTAAACCTTTGGGCATAAAATTTCCTGAGTTATTTTGGAATTTTCATAAACCTGATCCTTGAATTTCGGGAACATGCCCACAACTATGGAATCTATGGGTTTAATGTTTTCGAATGCCTCGGCAAAAGCCTGTCTTACGGTTTCGGACGATTGGCACTTCCGTGTTGCGCCCAATATCTTGAAAGCGAGACAAGGCTTGTCGGTGGAACGTATGGTTTTATACATTATAACGCGGTCTTCATCGTCAAAAGGCTCTTCCTGATTCATTTTCCCGGTTATCGCGCTGCTAACCCTGTCAATTTTGCTTATGTTGTAAACACAGGCCATGTAAAAATCAACATCCCACTTATTTTCCTCAGCGTATTCTATGACCTTTGGCATATGGGTGCCAAGCCCCACCTGCTTTCCTGTTTCCCGGATGATCTTCAGTCTTCTCTTTATTTCTTCATATTCCCCTTTTTTGAACAGGGCGTCGGTAGTAGTGCCGTGATGGTAAATTGCTATTGGCTTGTTTTTTATGATCTGGCGGATATTGTTCTCATACGGTTGAAATTCAGGGGCTGTCTGTGCTATCCAGTGCATTTTTCCTCCCTCACTCCTGTATTCGCGCATTATCCGGAATATATGCTTGTCACCGCGCAGCTGCATTGTATTTATACCGCACTCTTCACACCTGAACAGAGTCTTTTTTACATTTTCCGTAGTAAAATAATCCTCCATCTCCTCACTCAATTCATTTGAGACATGTGAATTCCCGCTGAAAGGATTACCCCCTATTATGAGGCGTGTAATTTCATATTCTCCCAGTTTTACCGTCGGCAGCATTTTATCGCCCCTTTCCAATCAGATTTATTTACAGATTGTCTTTGATAGTCCTGGCCATTTCCTTGTATTCTTCGGCCGTCAGATACGTCTTGCCTGGATTCATCTCAAAGGTTGAGCCCCAGTTCTCTCCTCCCTCGTACTTTGGTACCAGGTGCATATGCAAATGAGGGCTCTTGTCGCCATATGACCCATAGTTCATTTTACCGGGCTTGAAGGCTTTGAATATGGCAGATGCAGCTTTTGAAACATCACTCATAAAGGCGGCCATCTCCTCTTTATTCAGCCTGAATAATTCAGTTTCATGCCGGTTGTAAGCAACTATGCACCTTCCTTTGTGTGTCTGCTCCTTGAACAGGTACAGTGTTGAAACTTCAAGTTTGCATACCTCGATCATAAGGCTGTCAAGTTTTTCATTCTTCATGCAGTACATGCAGTCGTTATGTAGTTCCACATTACCACTTCCTTTAAAAAAATAAAATACAAGTAAATTATATCAAGGTCTTAAATATCATGCCACATTTTTTTGATGTTTTTACCATCAATACATGTCAATACACCTGGTGTGTGCTTCTACTCAATCGATTTTATGAATTGTCATAATTTTAATCCTGTTTAATAGAATTACTTGAGGTGTAAAAATTTATGAAGTATATTCTTTTAACATTTTTAGCCTTAATACCCATACTGCTCGTCAGATTAAAAAAAAGCAGGGTTATATACATAAAGAGTCTCTTGCTACCGGCAGTCTGCAGCCTTTTTATCCTTTGCCTCATGTTTTTTTCTGAAACCGCAGTCAATTCTGCACTAAAAGGTGTAAATCTATGGCTGAATGTGGTGTTTCCATCACTTTTCCCTTTTTTTGTGATATCAGAATTGTTGAACAGGACCGGCATGGTAAAAGCATTCGGAATCCTGCTTGAGCCGGTTATGCGCCCTATTTTCAATGTACCCGGCTGCGGCTCCTTTGCTTTCCTGATGGGAGTAACAAGCGGTTATCCGGTGGGTGCCAAAATTACTGCTGACATGAGGGCTTCAAGGCTTCTGTCAAAAAGTGAGGCAGAGAGGCTTCTTGCTTTTTCCAACAACTCCGGTCCGCTCTTTATTATTGGGGCTGTTTCAGTAAGTATGTTTAATATGCCCAAACTCGGATTGCTGCTTTTGGTATGCCATATTGCAGCCTGCATCACTGTAGGTCTGATATTCGGTTTCCGCAGCAGAAGGGAAGCAGCAGGGCCAGACGCCGTGCAGGGCAATCTGTTTGGACGATTCAAAAAAGAGTTGTTGTCTGGTAGGAATTACAATTCAAATTTCGGTATAATGCTTGGAGAAGCAATAAGGACTTCCATAATGACCATACTGGCAGTGGGAGGCTTTATAATACTTTTTTCAGTAATAATACACCTTTTACTTGAAACGGGCTTTATAAGCTTTATCGCATATACAGTTTCAATATTCACCAGGAGAATAGGGTTGGATACTGATATCCTTACATCAGTTTTATGCGGATTTTTTGAGATTACTACTGGAACAAGTATGGCCAGCAAAGCATTAAATGCTTCTTTTGCGGAGAGAGTAGCAGCAGCAAGCATGATAATCGGTTGGGCCGGCCTCTCGGTACACTCACAGGTATTAAGTATTATCAGCAGTACCGATATCAGCATCAAACCATACCTGATTGGCAAGGGACTTCAAGGTATAATCTCTGTGATATATACTTTTACAGGTGTTAAAATTGCCAGTTCATTTTTTGATTTATCAAACCCGGTATTTATCAATATGTCCTCCCAGCTTGGGGCAAGCTGGTATGAAAATCTTTACAGCTCTTGTCAAAACCTGCTTATTGGCTTATTGACCATATCAGTATGTTTAATCATATCTGTAATTATGTATTTGATAGCAAAGTCAAAGTAGCAGCAATTTTTTGGATGGGGACGCTTCTCAATTAGTTAAGGATTTAAGCTATCCTGACAGACATCAGCTCATTGAATATCATTCCGTATTCCTTACTATCCCTTA
>CALMWN010000549.1 GCA_937873555.1 uncultured Clostridia bacterium | reverse complement strand
AACATATACAATCCTCCATTCTTCAATTTTTTGATTACATTCATAATGTTATGACGCGCTTCCATGTTTGCCGGCCCATCCATGTAAACGCATGCCGTATGGTTTATTCCACAGCTCAAACCTGTATAAAAACTCCAAGTGCCCTGATCAGGCTCTTCCGAAGTGAATACGTTATAAGTAAAAGCAGTATGCGGCCCTAGCCTTTTACCGAACCAAGCATGACCCCTTTGGCAAAATGCTTTTGAAGGAACGGATAAACGATAAGAATGGGTATTGCGGCAAGGATAACCGCCGCCATTTTTAGCGTCTCGGAAGGGGGCGTCTCAAGCGAAAGCGACTCCAATAAGGCAGTGCCGCCGCTTGTAGATGTTGACGAATCAATCAGCATGTTTCTTAAAAGAACTTGAAGAGTCCACTTTCTTGGATCGTTAATGTATAAAATGGCGCTGAAGAAGGTATTCCAGTAGCTTACAGCGTAAAACAGGCCGAAGGCTGCAAGTGAAGCAGAGGATAAAGGAAGTACAATTTTCAGGAATATCGTAAAATCCGTACATCCTTCAATCATAGCTGCTTCTTCCAGTTCTACAGGCATATTATCAAAAAAGCTCTTCATAAGTATTACATACCAGCCGTTTGTCAGCACCGGGAGAATCAAAGCCATTATATTGTTGATGAGGTGAAGCTCCCTGACAACAAGGTAGTTCGGAATAATACCCGGATTAAAGAGAAGCGTAAGCAGTATAACCTTCAGCATGATTTTCCTGCCCACAAGCCTTTTTCTGGACAACCCGTAAGCAAATGTCGAGGTTATGATGAGACTTAGAGTAGTTCCCAGCACAGTTACGAATGCGCTGATCATCGTAGCGTTTTTAAACGTCGAAGTGGATAAAAGGTACCTGTAGGATGCAAGCGACCATTTTTGAGGAAAAAGCACATATCCTTCCTTTACCAGGTATTCTGTCGGGTTTGTAAAGGACACTATGAAAATATAATAAAGAGGAAGAATGGTTATAATCCCTATAACTATAAGCACTGCTACATTCACTGCCATAAATACCGAATCGAACTTACTGTTTTTCACGTTTTGCACCTCCAGCGGATAAATGTTTCTGATAAGAGCTTATGTCCTCAATAAACGCCTTCTTCCCCGATTTTCTTGGCGATATGGTTTGTAAAAACCACCAGAGTCAGACCGACAATGGATTTAAACAAACCGACAGCTGTACTGTAGCTGAACCTTCCGTTCTGAACGCCGACACGGTATACATATGTTTCAAACACATCCGCCACCTGTGATACAGCCCCATTCATCATGAGAAACACCTGTTCAAAGCCAACATCCATTATATTCCCTATTCTTAATATCATAAGTGTGATAATTACATTTTTTATCCCCGGAAGGTTGATATACCATATCTGCTGCAACCGGTTGGCGCCGTCTATCCGTGCCGATTCATAAAGCTGGACATCGACGCTGGACAGCGCAGCAAGGTATATTATAGTTCCCCATCCTGCTTCCTTCCATATTGCCTGGAGGGTCAGGAGCGGCCAAAAGACATGCGGGTTGGTAAGAAAATTGAACTTGGAAAGTCCAATACCTACCAGCACCTTGTTTACGATGCCTGAAGACTGGGACAGCAGTATAAAAGTAAGTCCGGAAATGATTACCCAGGACAGAAAATGCGGCAAATAGACAATGGACTGCAGCGACCTTTTAAAATGAACGTTAACAACCTCATTCAACATCAATGCAAGTATAATGGGCACCGGAAAATAAAAAAACAGGTTCAGCAGGCTGATTGCCATTGTATTACGGAAGAGAATAAAAAAATCCGGATTTGAAAAGAGGCTTTTGAAATGCTCAAACCCAACCCATTCGCTCTGAAAAAAGCCTGAGTAGGGAGAGTAGTCTTTAAAAGAAATTAGTACTCCCCACATGGGAATCAGTTTAAACGTGATAAAATATAAAACTCCCGGCAAAATCAACAGGTACAGAAATGTGTTTTGCTTTATGGAGATCAACAGCCTGTTTTTATTTCTGCAAGTATTATACCTTTTCATATTTGCCCCACCTTTAAACGGAAAAAATAAGTAGAACCCAATGTATTTCAGAGCTGCATGGTAATTTTATAAGCACATTTTATCCAATGCCCGCATATAAAGAAATGGATTATTTTTATTATCTTTTAGGAAAATTTTTATATGTTTTTAAGAGCAGCTGTATTACAACCGTGATATTTTCATCATAAAATTCGAGCTTGGGAAGGATAGCTTATATATACTGTAGTACCCGTATCTATACTGCTTTCGATTCTTAATCCGTATTGTGTGCCATACATCAGTTTTAGTCGCTCGTCGATATTTAAAAGCCCTATGCTTCTCGTGCCATCGCTTTCATACTGCTGTCTTCGGTCTGGACTTCCTGTGAACAGCGCATTTATTTGTGACAGTTTCTCTTCCTTGATACCTACTCCGTCATCGGAAATCTGAATCGTAATAAGTCCGTCTTCATCCAAAAAGCCTTTGATGGCTATAATTCCAGGTCCATCCTTATATTCCAGGCCGTGATAAACAGCGTTCTCTACGATAGGCTGCAGTATCATCTTGACAATCCTTTCCGAAAGCATCCCGTCTTCCATCTGTATTAGCAGGGACAGCTTTCCTGCAAACCTTATATTCATTATGTTTATATAATCTTTAATGCAGTTGATTTCTTCTGATATAGTAACGATGTTGTCTCCCTTTATGCTGTACCTGAAAATTTTAGCCAGCGATGTTGTAATCTGTTCAATTTCAAGAACATCGTTAATAACTGCATAGCTTCTGATGCATTCCAGCGTGTTGTATAGGAAGTGCGGGTTGATTTGATTCTGCAGTGATGACAATTCGGCATGCTTTTGTGCCAGTTCTGCCTTGTTTTTGGCAATTTCTACTTCATATAATGCTTCCTGGGTTGTAAAAATTCTTCTTGTAGTAGCTTCTATCTCATCCAGCATCCGATTAATATATTTTGCCAGAATCCCGATTTCGTTTTCGAATGGTATTTCAAGCCTGTGTTTGATGCTTTTACCGCTTATGCTGTTGGTAAAACTGATTAAAAGACCTACCGGGCCGGTGATGCTTTTGCTTATCACGATGCTTATCGATATCAGGATAAGCAGCAGGATAATGCCCGTTGTTATCCCGAAGGTCGTCATGGTTTTCATATCGCTTGTAAGCTCACCGATAGGCATAATATTCACTATTTTCCAGTCTGTGATCTTAAAGCTTTTATACTGGACTATCGAATGCTTATCCAGATATTGATTATTTATTGTATATATCTTGCCCGCACTCTCTTCCCGCAAGCTTGTCCCGGTGTAGGTGCTTCCTCTTAAAGACCGTTCATTGGAGGCTAGAACCATATTGTTGCTGTCCACAATCATAAAAACAGAATTCTTGGTAGAGGACATTCTTTCAATAATTCCCTGGACATCGTCCAGGTTGTACGTTACCACACATGTTCCCACTCTTTTTCCGATGCCTGCGGCATTTACTATTGAATAAATGGGGAAAATGTATGAGAAATACAATTTATCGGTCGGACCCTTCATTGTGGCTGCAAAAACAGGATGCCTGAATGATCCGTTGGCAAAATCATATTGTTTTTCCAGTTCGGATATTCTGAAGTTATAGTCGCTGAAAGCGGAATAAATTGCCGTGTTTCTGGAATCCAGAATAATAACATCGGTTATGTCCTTGTTCGTCGACTTAATATAGTCCAGCAGATCGGATATTCCTACTGTAAGTTCCAGCCTTCTCTGAAGGTCGTTCGCATAAAAAAACTCCTGTGTATTTTTACTGTAGGACACCGTGTATGCTATGTCCTGAACATCCCTGGTTATGGAATTGAGCTCTTCGTTTATCTGGTCGAGCATGCTTTGTATATAACCATTTGCTCTTTCCTCGGTCAGTATGTAAAAACGGTAAAAATAAAAAATCTCGAATGAAATGAGTATAAAAACCGAGACGCTTACGAAAATCGCAAGCTGGTGCCTCAATTTAAGCTTTTTAAAGCTGAACATGGGAGTACCTCCGTCAGGAGAATATATTTGGTCAAATGAGATTGCTTTTTTTATAATGAGCAGGCGTTACACCCAATTTCTTTTTAAATACCCGGTTAAAATAATAGTAGTCCAAATACCCACAACTTTTACTGACATGATCTACCGAGAGGTTCTTGTTCTTCAAAAGCTCGCAGGCTTTTTTCACTCTTAGCTCCGTAACATACTCAACAAATGTCTTTCCAACCGCCTTTCTAAAAATAACACAGCAGTATGCAGTGCTTAAGTACAGCTTCCTGGCAATATCACCCAGCGAAATGTCCGGCCTGGTATAATTACTCTGAACGTACCGCAGTACTTTATCGATTAGTTCTCCCATACCACTGCCATCAGTATTTAGGGCCAGAGGCCTGAATATAAGGGAAACCGCTTCAGAGAGGAAATTGACCATCGTTTCGAAATTTTTAAATTCATTAACCAGCAGCTCATAGTCTTTGAACCTTATATCCATCAGATCGGCGATAGGATTATTCAGCCGGACCATATATGAAACTACACTGTTCCACAGGGTTTCAGCATCCTCTACATTCAAGCCGTTTGATTTGAAAACCGGAACAATACCGGAGAGTCTGTGTTTAATATCCTCAGCAACTCCGAGCTCAAATACCGAATACATTTCTTTGATGATGTCATTGATCACGTTGGAATTTCTTTTATACGCATAAATGCCATCCTTCCCATGTATGAACATACTGTAGACGGCAATATCGGCCTGCCTTACAAGCTGAGACAGGTCGCAGGGCTCTTCGGCCAGGCTGCTGAGTCCGAAATTCAGCTTTTCATGCTGGCCGCACAGGCCTACAGACTGTTTGAGAGAAGAATATACGTCTTCATCGGTGTTTATGACGAATAAGTTTTTAAAAAGTCCCAATTTCAAATTGATAAAATTTTTTCCTGTGGAGGCAATCATCTTCCTGGCACTGTTTACGGCATCATCAGACAGTGCATAACAGAATTGGACGAACTTGTACCGGGCATTAAAACGCTCTTTGAACAGCTTGTCCGTAAGATCTATGTCTGAGCGGACAATTTTCTCAAATAAGCAAAAATCCGACGCTTTTATTTTATTTGCCAGATGCAGGGATAGTTTTTCGAGAAGCTCATTGGCCTCATCCCTTTGAATAGGTTTGAGA
>CALMWN010000548.1 GCA_937873555.1 uncultured Clostridia bacterium | reverse complement strand
CCGAATACTATATTTTTACCTTATTATTATCCATTGCCTCAATCACAGCTCTTGCACCTTGATTGGAGCCACCGACTCCGATTAAAATAAATATATCCGCTTTCTCTCTTATTTCCTTCGCTTTTTCTTCGATACTCAAAAGCAGCTCTTCATTTGCGGCCGTATCAATATCTGCCCAGCCCAATACATCATTTTTTTCCTTCACCGGGTTTAGTGTGTTCTCAATCATTGCCTTATTCTTTCCTAATAGATCATGCATTTCCTGTATATTTACAAAGGAAGTCGCATTTGAAAAATCTAAGCTAATTGGCTTCATATTTCCCTCCAAATCAATAATATAATACAGTTCTTCAATTTACACGAGTAACTAAACGTTCGTGTATCCTTTTATATAAATACAAGGTTTACGTCCTTCCTCAACAGGAATCCCGGATGTTCAGTTTACATGGAAGGCTCATACTAACAGGAAGTCCTGATGAATTAATATCATCAACCAGTATTTGTGCACTTTTAACTCCGAGTTCATATAAGGGCAGTTCGCACGTAGATAGCTTAGGATAGGTAAATATTGCTGAACTGTCACCTGCAAGAGATATTACGGCAATCTCTCCGGGCACATTGATCTTCATCCTGTTGGCAAGATATAGAGTTTGTGATGCCAGTAATCCCCACGCAACAATGATCGCACTGTATTTTTTTCTATCCATCAGGACTTCGACAATATTATTCTCAAAATCATTCGATGAATTTTTCAACTTGTAGACGGTCAGCTTTACATTTTCAGCCTCCTCAACAGCTTTGCTGACGCCCTGTATCCGCTGCCTCTCCTGCTCTGTATCGAGATTGGGTACCATAAAGGCAATTTCCCTGTGACCCTTTTCAATCAAGTGCCTTGCAGCTATATAACCACCATGGTAATAGTTGATGTCTACACTATGAACCATAGGATTTTTCAAGTGATAATCGGCAAAAACACAGGGAATTCTCTCCTTAAGCATCAATTCAGCACGTTTGTCGGCATGTTCAATATTAAGCTGTTCCTGGTAGGATATTGAGATGATTCCATCAATTTTTTTGCTCTGATAAAGCCGGTAGTATTCAGGATATCCCATTTCATCCAATTCATCCGAACACAAAAGAATATTATACTTTTCTTTCATCAGGACATCCTTGATACCACCCAGTACATTTACAAATCTTGACTCTGTAACATTTCGCCTGGAAACTACCCCAATGGACATAGAACGGTTTGTCTTCATTGCCTGCGCATGGATATCCAAGTGATATCCCAATTTTCTTGCAACTTCCAACACACGTCCCCTGGTCTCATCAGATATTCTGACACCCTTTACATTATTTAATATATAGGAAACTGTTGCTCTTGAAACCCCTGCTTCCTTTGCTACATCCTTGCTGGTAATTCTCCTTTGCATAAGTCCCCTCATAATCACTTAATACCTTAATTATAACTTGCTAAG
>CALMWN010000547.1 GCA_937873555.1 uncultured Clostridia bacterium | reverse complement strand
TCGTGGGCTCGGAGATGTGTATAAGAGACAGTCCTTGTATGGGTAAAGATATCTGAAAAGCAGCAGGAAGTCTTCAGAGGGAAATTTATTCTGGTATCCCTTGAAAAAAGATTAGAAAAATAGTAATTTAATATGAGATATGCTTAAGAATTATGCCTTTATATTAAAATCGCAGTAAAATCTAATTTTGGGAGTGAATGTGTTGCTTATATTAGTTGATGCGATGGGCGGAGATAATGCACCTGAGGCTGTTGTGAACGGATGTATCGAGGCAATTTCAGAGTTAGACGGATTTGAGGTTCAGCTCATTGGAGACAGTGATAGAATAAGACAGATAATAGGCAGGAGACAGTTTGACAACTCAAGAATGAAGATAATTCATGCCGGAGAGGTCATCACCAATGATGATTCACCCTCCAGGGCAATAAAGAGCAAAAAAGATTCGTCCATGGTTGTAGGATTTAAGCTTTTAAAGGAAAAGAAGGGGAATGTATTTCTTTCGGCAGGTAATACAGGGGCACTTATGGCTGGTGCACTTCTTTTGCTTGGACGTATTGAAGGTGTAGACAGGCCGGCTTTGCCTACATTTCTCCCGACAAAAAACGGAGGTACACTTCTGATCGATTCCGGTATAAACACAGTGTGCAAGCCTGTAAATTACCTGCAGTTCGGTATAATGGGCTCGATATACATGAAGGAAGTTCACAAGGTCGTAAGCCCGAAAGTAGGATTGATCAATAACGGGACAGAGGAGAAAAAAGGTACGGATGTTATAAAACAGGCATATCCAATGCTTGCAAATTCCAACGTGAATTTTGTAGGTAATGTTGAAGCCAGACAGCTCCTTATAGGAGATATCAATGTAGCGGTGTGCGACGGATTTGTCGGCAATGTTGTGTTGAAGCTTCTGGAAGGGTCTGTAACGTTTTTCCTTGGAATACTGAAAGAAAGTTTCACGAAAAATATAATGACAAAACTTGCAGCGCTTGTAGTAAAAGGACATCTGAAAAAACAGATGAAAAGCTTTGATTATGAAGAAATCGGTGGTACACCCATACTTGGCGTTGATGGGATCGTATTCAAGAGTCACGGAAGCTCGAATGCAAAGGCGGTAAAAAATGCGATACTGACCGCACACCGCTTTACAAAAACGACAGTGGTCCAGCAGATAAGAGATGAATTCAAAAATATGGAGGTTGAGGATATTGAGCAATCAGAATAGAGGGGTTGGAATACTTGGAGTAGGAAGTGCCCTGCCTGAAACAGTTATGACGAATTTTGACCTCGAAAAGGTGGTAGACACATCGGACGAATGGATAAAAAGAAGGACAGGTATCTCTGAAAGAAGAGTTTTAGATAAAGACACTCCCGCTTATGAACTTGGAGTAAAAGCTGCTGTAAGGGCAGTTGAAGACGCCGGTATTACAGCGGAAGATTTGGATTTGATCATTGTCACCACAAATTCACCGGATTACCTTGTGCCATCAACAGCATGCATAATACAGGGGAAAATCGGAGCCGGAAAAGCGGCAGCATTTGATATGAATGCTGCATGTACAGGTTTTGTGTATGGTATAACGGTTGCCAAACAGTTTATAGAAACGGGAGCCTATAAATATGTTATGGTAGTAGGCTGTGAGGCCCTCAGTAAGATAACCGACTGGGAGGACAGAAACACTTGTGTTCTTTTTGCGGATGCTGCGGGTGCTGTTGTGCTCGGTCCTGTGAAAGAAGGGTACGGAATTCTTGGAACCAATATCGGGGCTGATGGAAGTGCAGGACATACCATTACTTCACCCTGCTGCCATATAGACCCGGTTGACATTGAAAAAAGACCGCATGAAAACAAAAGAGTCGTCTGGATGGATGGAAGTGCGGTATTGAAGTTTGCTGTAAGGATAATGGAACAGGCTACAAGGGCTGTACTCGAAGAAGCAAAAATGAGCACTGACGATGTAGACTTCATATTTCCCCATCAGGCAAATATAAGGATTATTGAAGGTGCAGTAGACAGACTTGGAATACCTCTTGATAAAGTCCCGCTTATAATCGGAAAATACGGGAACATATCATCAGCCTCAATACCTGTAGCACTGGACGAAGCAGTAAAGACAAACAAACTGAAAAAAGGCGATAATTTGATTTTTGTCGGCTTCGGAGGGGGGTTGACCTGGGGTTCGGCCTTGGTTAAGTGGTGCAAATAAAGTAAGGAATATTAAAAGTTTGGAATTGGGAGGAAGAAAAATGGGTAAACTGGCCTTTATATTTCCCGGACAGGGAGCACAATATGTCGGAATGGGAAAACAGATCGCACAGGAATATAAAGCCGCTGATGATATTTTTAATCAGGCTTCTGAAGCTGTGTGCTTCGACATGAAAGCGATGGTTTTTGAAAGTAATGATGAAACCCTGAAAATAACTGAAAATACTCAGCCAACAATACTCACTACAAGCATAGCATGTCTTCAGCCCTTATTGGAAAAGGGTATTGTTCCGGATGTAGTTGCAGGCTTGAGCCTTGGAGAGTATTCGGCACATGTTGCGGCCGGTACGCTTTCTTTCAAGGATGCTGTCGCGCTTGTTAAAAAAAGGGGAAAATTCATGCAGGAGGCTGTACCTGTTGGAGTAGGC
>CALMWN010000546.1 GCA_937873555.1 uncultured Clostridia bacterium | reverse complement strand
GGAAGAAAAGCTGAAAACCTTAAATATTGCCAGTATGACGGATGAACTGCTTGTAAGGGCCAAAAAGATGGGCTTTACTGATGCAGTGATTGCAAAATTCACAGGCTGCAGTAAAGTTGAAATTTCAAACAGAAGAAAAGCGCAAAGGCTTGGTGTATCCTATAAGATGGTTGATACCTGTGCTGCGGAATTCGAGGCGGTTACACCATACTATTATTCTACCTATGATGAACACAGCGAAGTCAGGCTGTCCGAAAGGGAAAAGGTCCTTGTCATAGGCTCAGGGCCCATAAGAATAGGACAGGGAATAGAGTTTGACTATTGCTCCGTGCATTCGGTATGGGCGCTTAAAGAGGAAGGCTATGAGACAATAATAGCCAACAACAATCCCGAGACGGTCAGCACCGACTTCGACACTTCAGACAGACTTTATTTCGAGCCGTTGACTGCGGAGGATGTAGAAAATATTGTAGAAACTGAAAAGCCGAAGGGTGCAATAGTACAATTCGGAGGGCAGACCGCCATAAAGCTAACAAAACCGCTGCATGAGATGGGTGTGAAAATATTCGGTACCGAACCCAAATATGTTGATGCTGCCGAAGACAGGGAGAAATTCGATGCAATTCTCGAAGAAGTAGGAATACCAAGGCCTCAGGGTAAAACAGTTTTTACACTGGAACAGGCGCTGGCTGCTGCAAATGAGCTCGGTTATCCGGTCCTGGTCAGACCTTCCTATGTGCTTGGCGGTCAGGGAATGGAGATTGCATACAGCGACAGGGATGTAGCGGAATTCATGGAGATAATCAACAGGATAAAGCAGGAGCACCCGATACTCATAGACAAGTATATGATGGGTAAGGAGATTGAGGTCGATGCAATATGTGACGGAGAGGAAATACTCATTCCCGGGATCATGGAGCATCTTGAGAGGGCAGGAGTACACTCCGGCGACAGCATATCGGTATATCCCACACAGACAATAGATGAAAGTATGAAGAAAATAATTGTGGAATATACCCGTAAGCTGGCAAAGGCGCTTCATGTAGTAGGCCTTGTAAATATACAGTATGTACTTTACAACAACAGGCTTTACGTTATTGAGGTGAATCCCCGCTCCAGCAGAACTGTGCCATACATCAGCAAGGTAACCGGAATACCCATGGTCAATATCGCCACAAAACTGATGATGGGCAAAAAGCTGAGTGATTTCAAGTACGGCACAGGATTATACAGGGAGGCGGATTATATTGCAGTAAAGGTTCCGGTATTCTCCTTTGAAAAGCTTCATGATGTGGATATAAGCCTTGGGCCCGAAATGAAATCGACAGGCGAGGTGCTTGGAATAGCAAGGACCTTTTCGGATGCCCTATATAAGGGAATTGTAGCCTCCGGAATAAAACTCCCCAAAGCCGGCGGAGGAATTCTGATGACCGTCAGAGATACCGACAAGCCGGAACTTGTACCGATTGCAGAGGAATTTGAAAAACTTGGCTTTGAGCTGTATGCTACCGGTAAAACGGCAAACATGCTGAATAACCATGGAATAGCGACAAACGCCGTAAAGAAGATAGATGAAGGAAACCCGAACATACTTGATCTGATTCAGTCGGGAAAAATCAGTCTTGTGGTGAATACACCCACAAAGGGCAGAAAACCCGACAGGGACGGCTTCAAAATACGCAGGAAGGCTGTAGAGATGTCCATCCCATGCCTGACTTCACTTGATACAGTGAATGCCGTGGTAAAGTGTCTTAAGCTCGGGAAGGGTATAGATGACCTGGATATTGTAAATTTAAGCGTATTTGATTAGGTATGGATTATGGAGGAAATAATGGCAAAGATATTACAGGTAGAAATAATCAATATTGAGAAGCTGACTCCGATAATATTCAGGATGACCATGAAATCAGAGTATATAGCAAAGAATGCTTTACCTGGGCAGTTTGTAAATGTAAAATGCTCCGAGGGGTTAAATGCTCTGCTAAGGAGACCCATCAGCATCTGCAGTGTGGACAGGAGCTGCAACACTTTCGACATAGTTTTCCAGATAAAGGGGATAGGAACGGAATACCTTTCCCAAAAGAAGGTTGGAAGTAAAGTTGACTTGATAGGGCCTCTCGGAAAAGCCTTTGACCTTTCACCCGAATACCGGAGAATTGCTGTAATCGGCGGAGGTATAGGGATATTTCCGCTTTTTAATATACTGAGGGAAATAAAAAATGCAGAGAGCTCGGCTTTTATCGGCTTTAGAAACAGTGATTATGCCGTGCTTGTTGACGAATTCAGGAAGAACTGCAGCAGGTTTAATGTATCCAGTGATGATGGAAGCGTGGGATATAAGGGACTTGTAGTTGACATGCTGGAAAAGGATCTTCAGGAAAACAAATACGATATAATTTACACCTGCGGACCGACTCCCATGATAAAAAGGGTGGTTGAAATAGCCGGTAGCAAGGGAATCAGGTGCCAGGTATCCCTGGAGCAGCGGATGGGCTGTGGTATCGGTGCCTGCCTTGTGTGTGCCTGCAAAACCAAATACGGTGATGAATGGGAATACAGCCACGTATGCAAGGACGGCCCTGTATTCTGGAGCAATGAGGTTGTTTTTGACGACTGAATGAAATACTTGTTTTCTACAGGCGTATATAGGAGGTATTTTGTTTATAATGAGTGCAAACAGAGTAAACATAAGTGTGGATATATGCGGTATAAAGCTTAAAAATCCTGTTATAGCAGCATCCGGTACCTTCGGGTTCGGGAGGGAGTATGCGGAATTCATGGATTTGAACCGGATCGGCGGAATATCCGTAAAGGGTCTTACGCTGCTGCCAAGGAAGGGAAACAAGCCTCCCAGAATTGCAGAAACTCCTGCAGGCATTTTGAACAGTGTAGGTCTGCAAAATCCTGGTGTCAAAGCCTTTATTGAAGAAGAACTTCCTTTTTTAAGAAAATTCAATACAGCAGTAATTGCCAATATAGCAGGCAACACTATTGAAGAATACTGTGAAATGGCAGAAATTCTGCAGGATGCAGACATTGATGCCATTGAGCTTAATGTTTCCTGCCCGAACGTAAAGGCAGGATGTGTAGCATTTGGAAATTCTCCTTCCGGAATTTCCGAGATTGTCAAACGTGTCAGACCTTTTTGCAGGCAGCCGCTTATTGTCAAGCTTACACCCAATGTCACAGACATAAGGGAGATAGCTGCAGCTGCGGAGGATTCCGGCGCTGACGCAATATCCCTTATCAACACAATACTTGGGATGGCGATTGACATTCACAGCAGAAAGCCCATACTTGCCAACAACATGGGCGGTTTGTCCGGACCGGCCGTAAAGCCTGTTGCTGTAAGGATGGTGTATGAAACAGCTAAAACCGTTAAAATTCCGGTTATCGGAATGGGTGGAATAACAAACGGGGATGATGCGGTGGAATTCCTGCTTGCAGGTGCTGCAGCAGTCATGGTAGGAACGGCCAATTTTGTCAATCCTGCTGCTTGTGAAGATATTGCACATGGAATAGAAAACTATTTAAAACAGCATAACTATACTTGTATAAATGATATCACCGGTAAGGTTGAATTGCATCCATAGGGTATATTGTATTATTTCATCCAAAATTCCTGGTGCCATTTCACATATCAGAAAATGTTAAAGGCAGGTACTCGTATGAAAACCAGAATAATATTTGTCAGGCATGCCGAAGCAGAAGGAAATGTAAACAGGGAATTCCACGGCTGGACTGACAGCAGCATCACTGAAAAAGGACACCTTCAGGCACAAAAGGTTGCGCAAAGGCTTAAGGATGAACAAATAGACGTCATTTACTCCAGCAGCATGAAACGGACAATGCAGACGGCGCAGTATATAGCAGACATTAAAAAGCTGCCGGTTATAAGAACCGACAAGCTTAAGGAAATAAACGGCGGAGACTGGGAAGGCAGGAAATGGTCTGAGCTTGAGCAGACCTGGCCCCATGAATACGATACCTGGGAAAACAAACCCCATATTCATAAAATGCCGAACGGTGAATCCATGGAAGAGTTCCAGCAGCGCTTGTTGAAGGAAGTGGAATATATCATTGGCAACAACAAAGGTAAAAGTATTTGCGTTGTAACCCATGGAACTGCAATCAGGTCAATGATGTGTTATTTTCACGGCTGTGACATTGGGGAGATGATGAATACTCCATGGTACGACAACACTTCAGTGACAATTATAGAATATGAAGAAGGAGATTTCAGGGTTTTATTGAAAGGGGACACATCGCACCTGGGGAAAGAGTTAAGTACCATTGAGAATCAGGAATGGTGGGCGGAATACATGCAAAAATTCGGGAAAAACATCTATTAGACAAATCATATTCAGTTAGCAAATAAAACTCTGCAGTATAAAATTTGAGGTTATAGAGTAAATCAATATATCAGGAGGATCAGGAATGAATAATACAACAGAAAAACTTGTTACATGGCTGTTTGAAACAAAGGCTGTAAGAGTAAGCCCCAAAGACAAACCTTTCTGGTACACTGCAGGAACAATAGGGCCTTACT
>CALMWN010000545.1 GCA_937873555.1 uncultured Clostridia bacterium | reverse complement strand
TCCTTATTTAACCAATGAAATTATTGATTTTATAGTTGATGAATTGAAAAAGAGTTTAGTACAGGAAAAGACCGCTTAATTGTTGATTAACTTGTGATATGCCTCACCTATGCTTAAAGGTGAGCATTTTATTTGATGGAGGTATTTGAAAATGAGTGTTGTAAAACTCGAAACGCATTCAACAAAATTAATTGAAGACTATAAAGAGGAGCTTCTTGAAAAAATACAAAATAAAACTGCGGTTGTCGGTGTTGTGGGGTTAGGTTATGTTGGGCTCCCACTTTCTGTAGAAAAGGCGAAAGCCGGTTACAAGGTAATTGGGTTTGATGTTCAGGAGCAGAAAGTCAATCAAGTGAATGCAGGGTACAATTATATCGGTGACATAGTGGAAGATGATCTTGAGAGGGTTGTTAAAGATGGTATGTTAATGGCAACACATGACTTCAGCTTCGTAAGTCAGCTTGACTGTGTGGCAATTTGCGTACCTACTCCACTTGATAAATATCAGCAGCCGGATATTTCTTTTGTTGTCAACTCTACAAGGTCTATTGCAAGGCATCTACACACGGGAATGCTGGTAATCCTTGAAAGTACAACGTATCCGGGTACAACAGAGGAAATTGTCAAACCGATACTTGAAGAAACGGGACTTATTTGTGGAGAGGATTTCTTTCTGGCATTTTCTCCGGAAAGAGTAGATCCCGGAAACAAATTCTTTAAGACCAAGAATACCCCGAAAGTAGTTGGAGGTATTACTAAAGCCTGTACTGAAGTAGCTGCTGCCCTATATCGAAATGTTCTGGAAGGAGAGGTTTTTGAAGTTTCTTCTCCTGCAGTGGCCGAGATGGAGAAAATATTTGAAAACACCTTTAGAAACATTAACATAGCACTTTCAAATGAAATGGCAATACTTTGTGACAAAATGGGTATCAATGTCTGGGAAGTTATAGATGCAGCCAAATCCAAGCCCTATGGTTTTATGGCATTCTATCCGGGTCCTGGTCTTGGTGGCCACTGTATCCCTATTGATCCTTTTTATCTTACCTGGAAGGCAAGAGAATATGATTACCATACAAAGCTTATAGAAATTGCAGGAGAGATAAACACATACATGCCTGAATATGTAGTTGAAAGAACAATGAAAATACTCAATAGACGAGGCAAAACAATGAGACGCGCTAAAATACTTGTTCTTGGTGTTGCTTATAAACAGGATATTGATGATTACCGTGAGAGTCCTGCATTAAGAGTTATTGAGCTGCTTGAAAAGCAAGGTGCGGATGTGTCATATAATGATCCGTTCATACCTTCTTATAGATTCAAAGGAAAGGAGCATTACAGTGTAGAACTTAATGCATCTGTTCTCGAAGAAGCTGATCTGGTTATAATAACGACAGCGCATAGCACTTATGACTATGACTTTATACAAGAAAACTCAGAGTTTATATTTGATACGAAGAATGCAATGAAAGGTGTCAAAAATAGAAAAAATATTGAATTGCTTTAATTAAATTTTTGATTGGATAAATAAATGATATTATTTGGCCACCTGGGCATAACACTGGCAGCTGTGAGAACAGCAGATAAAACAATTATAAACCGGAATCCTGGCCTTGACATAGACTATCGGTTTGTCCTCCTTGGCGCCCTGCTGCCTGACATCATCGATAAATGCATCCTCTTCTTTCTATCCAATGAAACCTTCAGATCTGGGCGCATGTTTGCGCACTCCCTTTTGTTCACACTGCTTCTCCTTACCCTTGGCGAGACAGTCCGGTATTGGTATAAAAAATCATGGGTACTGGTACTGGCAGCCTGCAGCTTTATACACCTGTTACTGGACGAAATGTGGAAGCAGCTGAACATTTTTTTCTGGCCTTTTTATGATTTTATACTTTCAAGAAGCTATAGAGCGGTGGAGACATGGTCTCCAGGTATTTTGAAAATTCCTGTAAAAGCACATGCAAGGGTGGAGGGGGAGATAACCTGGGGTGGTATAAGAAGGGCCCTATCCGAGCCGTATATATATATTTCTGAGATAGTTGGAGCACTCATTTTGCTGTATTTTATCTTTGGGCTGCTACGGAGAAAGAAGTTTGTACACTTTCTTAAGACCGGAAGGTTGGCTGAAAAAAGCAAGCTTGATTATCAAAAGAAAGTTTCTAAAAAAGGAGTTACGTGATTTTTACTTTACTCCTTTTTTTAATTCCACCCGAAGCGTGGGAGCGGCACGGACGCCGCTCCAGCCGGAACTGAGCAGGAGCGAATTGGAGGCGTTAGCGGAGGCAGCCTGTCCGGCTTGAGGACGAGGTGGAAGGGTTTGGGAAACATGGGACGATACCTGTTTCCCAAGAAGACATCAGAGACACTTATAACCAATACTAAAAGGAGTTACAGCCTGCTCCTGAGCACCGTCATCACTATTGTATGCTGAAAAAATGATATACAATAAAAGCAATATCATTACCATAGTGCCGAGAATAAGTATAATCACATACCTTTTATCAAGAGACAGGATAACGCTGGCTATAAATGACTCCTTTCGAATCCTTCTCTTTTTAATGATTATTGAACTTTTGTCGGTGATTTCCCCTTTCTGTATTTTTTCTTCTATCTCCTTTTTCGTATATGGCCCCAGCCTCTCACCTTCTTTTTTATAATACCAGCATTTACTGTCCATACTTAACACCTCCGCATGGATTAATTTTTTTCAGACATATGACACATCTTGTTATCTGGAATTTGATCCGGAACTTTTCTGTTTATATTCTTCCACTTGTTGAGCCTTTGTGGCGGCAACATCAATACCGGGCTTGATTATTTCCATGCTCCTGCCGTATTTTTTCCCTATTTCCCTCAGTGTCTTGAGATCTTCCTCCGATAGTTTTGAAAACAGCATTTCCCTTGCCTTTTTTATGTCTTCTACCGGGGTAACCACCCAGTAGTCATCGCTTGCCTGACCGAACAATACAGACATCTCTTTCATGCTTAATTTCTTAAGCATTATGGTTGCAATCTTTACATAGTCTTCTAACGCAATTTCCCTTTTGGCAATTGACTCTGCTTTCTCCTTAACCGGGCTCGGTATCTGATCCGGCTGGATATTTATCTGGTCGGAGGGTTTATCACTGCTCATGGGAAGAATCGACTTGACTTTTTCGTCTATCTGGTCTGGGACCTGATCGTGCTGAGTATTTATACGTTCAGCAGGATTGCCGTTTTTCGGACTCATTTCTGAAATGGCTGTCATATTCTCAGGCGGTTTTAAATTTGCACCCGGAGTCTCGGTGCTTTTGTAGCCCTCTTTCCTTGTCTCTATGGGGGTTACCGGGGGGCTTGGACTGACGGCCGCATTGGCAGGGCTGACTTTACTGCTTTCAGCTTTTATCTGCTGGTCTTTTACATGTTCCGGTGTTGCAAGTGCCATACCGGTATTACCAATGCCTTCAGAAGTTTTATTTGAAGTAATACTGCCCTGGATACTGCTGACCGGTTTCATTGCATTTCCCGTCCGGCTGCTTAAAAATATCAGGGTTGCTATATATATAGAAGTTAAAGCAATGAGGACATAAAACCATTTACGGTACTTCATCCGAGTATTCCTCCGAAATGCCATATAACATAAGTTGTAAATATATACATATAATACCATAAATTAGCTTTACTTAGAAGAGGATTATTTTATTTATTAAGGCGGGCAATAACCTTATTATTCTGTGAGAAATTAATATTTTGCATAATATTAAGGGCGTATGACGGAACTTTTTATAAAGCCCCGCCATACGCCCTTTTTGTTTATAATTCCTCTATTCTCCCAGCATAGCCTTCAAATCATCCTGTGCATTTCCGATGAGCTTTAATCCGAAGGTATCCTGCAGAACCTTTACTACTCCGGGGGACAGGAATTCAGGAGCTTTGGGGCCTATCCTTATGTTCTGCACTCCCAGGCTGAACAATCCCAGCAATATCGCTACGGCTTTCTGTTCAAACCAGGACAGTACTATTGAGAGCGGCAGCTCATTCACCGAGCAGTTGAAGGCTCCTGCAAGCGCTACGGCAATTTTTACAGCCGAACCCGAGTTGTTGCACTGCCCAAGGTCAATGTAGCGTGGAATACCAGTTCCCGGTACTGTGCCGAAGTCGTGGTCATTGAACCTGAATTTACCGCAGGAGGTAGTAAATATCACGCAGTTTTCAGGCACTGACAGGGCAAGCTCCCTGTAGTATTCCCCGCCTTTCCCGGGTGCGTCGCAGCCGGCTATGACAAAGAACCTCTTTATCTTTCCTGCTTTAACTGCATCTATGATCTGTGGTGCAAGACCAAGTACGGTATCGTGGTGATAGCCTGTTATGAGGGTTTTGTCTGACTGTATATTTGCAGATGGCAGTGAAAGCGACTTCTCTATTATTGGTGTGAAATCATCGTTCTCTATTTTCCTGACTCCTTCAAGGCCTGCGGTGTCATATGAGAAGAAGCGGTCGGAGTATGTTCCCTTTACCGGCATCAGGCAGTTGGTTGTCCCGAGTATTGCCCCGGGGAATTCTTCAAAAACCTTTCTCTGGTCATACCATGCCTTACCTACATTGCCTTTGAGGTGGGGATATTTCTTAAGCTCCGGGTACCCATGTGCAGGGAGCATTTCAGAGTGGGTATAGATATTTATACCCTTTCCTTCAGTCTGCTTTAACAATTCCTGAAGAGCGAACAGGTTGTGCCCTGTCACAAGTATGCATTTCCCTTCCACCTTATCCTCTGATACGGTCACAGGCTGTGGAACTCCCAGTTTTGAGGTGTGCGCCCTGTCAAGAAGATCCATAACTTTTACTGTGGCGGAGCCTACCTTCATTGCCATTGCTATATGTTCAGAAACATTGAAATTGGAATTGGTGAGCGTCATATATAAAGCTTCGTGGGTTATGCCGTCCACTTCGGGGTCAATGAAGCCCAGCTGTCTTGCATGAGTCGCATATGCAGCTATCCCTTTCAAGCCGAATATCATGGTATCCTGTAGGCTCGATATGTTTTCATCCTTGCCGCAAACTCCCACCTTGGTGCAGCCTCCGCTTGGACATTGTTCACACTGATAACAAAACATTTGTAAAATCCTCCTTGTAAATTATTAGTTGGGTATTTCTCTCCATCCAAAAAAGCAATCATTCCAGGAGAGAGATCGAATGTGAAATTAACTTTTCGGGATTTATGATATTACAAGTTTTCCAACCTGAATGTAAACGAAAACACATTTTGATGTGATTTATATCACACAACCCTCACCCTCCTGTCCCCCCTGAAAGGGGGCGAAAAGCTGAATATGAAGGTTAAATGCTGAAATAATCAATATTCATGAAGCAGAGCCTTGCTGTTCGCTCCCTCAGCAGGGAGGAAAGGAGGGTACGCCTCCATAAAATACCAATAAATTATATATATAAAAAGAGGACTTAATCAAATAGATTTAAAGCTTGTTATCAATTTGATAGGAGAATTTATAAAATATATTGAATATCGTTCCGGTATTTGTTATAATATTAACGTGGTTTGTTAAAATGTTAACGTTGAATTGAGGAAATGATTTTTAAAGAAAAGATAACAGGGAGGGTGTGTTTAATGAGTGAATGCAAGTGCTGCTGTGAAGCCACGGATGAAAGGGACCTTAAGCTTCAGGAAATCATTCAGAAATACAAGACAACCAAAGGTGCATTAATTCCTGTGCTGCATGAAGCACAAGAACTTTATGGGTATTTGCCTATGAGTGTACAGAAAATAATTGCGGAAGGCTTGAATATACCCCTTACGGAGATTTACGGGGTTGTAACCTTTTATACACAGTTTTCGCTAAAACCGAAAGGTAAATACAAAATTCAGGTATGCATGGGGACTGCCTGTTATGTAAAGGGTTCGGGCACGATTCTGGATAAGCTTAAGGAAAAACTGGGAATCCATGTTGGAGAGTGCACCGATGACGGCAGATTTTCTCTTGATGCGTGCAGGTGTATCGGAGCATGCGGCCTCGCCCCCGTAATGATGATTAATGATGACGTTTATGGCAGGCTGACGCCTGATGAGATAGAAGGCATAATAGAAAAGTACAGGGAAGAACAATAATGAGAGACCTCTCTCTTCATTTGATGGATATAATTCAGAATTCCATTTCAGCAGATGCGGCAAGGATAGATATAAGAATCTTAGTAAATTCGGCACAGGATGAACTAAAAATAGAAGTGACAGACAACGGCAGGGGAATGGACAAGGAATTGCTGGCAAAAGTGTCGGACCCGTTTTCGACTACCAGAACGACGAGAAGGATTGGATTGGGTATACCTTTGTTCAGGGCTTCAGCCCAGAGAACGGGCGGAGATTTGACTGTAGACTCGGATAAGGGCAAAGGAACCACTGTAACAGCTTTATTGAAGATAAGGAACATTGACAGGCCTCCTCTCGGGGATATTGCCGAAACTGTGGTGAATGTAATTGCTGCAAAGCCTGAAATACAATGGAATCTTTTTTTGGACAATATAAAAGAGGAATTTGTTTTTGATTCAAATGAGGTGAAATCAAGACTTGGGGATGTTCCAATAAATCAATTTGAAGTTTTGACATGGATTAAGGAATTTATAAATGAAGCTATAACGAGAATCTTTGGAGGTGAATTGGATGAAATCATTGGCTGAGTTGGAGGAAATAAGAAGGAAAACCCTGGAGCAGATAAGCATGAGGACCAATAAAAACAGCATGAGAATTGTTGTGGGTATGGCGACATGCGGTATAGCAGCAGGGGCAAGGCCGGTTATGAATGCATTGTTGGAACAGCTGAAAAAGAGGAACGTAAATGATGTAAGTGTAACCATGACAGGCTGCATCGGAGTATGCAAGTTTGAGCCGATCATAGAGGTAATCAACCCGGACGGAAGCAAGGTGACATACGTCAGGATGACGCCGGAAAAGGCTGAGAGGATTGTTGCGGAACACATAGTAAACGGAAGAGTATGCATCGATTACACCATCGGTGCTGCAGAAGATAAAAAATAAGGGGGGTGGATCGAATGCAGATATATAGGGCGCATGTTCTGGTTTGCGGGGGTACAGGCTGTACATCTTCGAACTCGGAAAAGCTCATAAAGGAGTTTGACACACATTTAAAAAAGAATAAGCTTCAGGATGAAGTCAAGGTTGTCAAAACCGGATGCTTCGGGCTATGTGCAGAGGGGCCGATCGTAGTGGTTTATCCTGAGGGTTCCATGTACATGATGGTAAGGGTTGAGGATGTAAAGGAGATAGTGGAGGAGCATCTTCTCAAGGGTAGAATTGTCAAAAGGCTGCTGGCAGGAGACAAGAACCAGGAGGATATAACCAAATCCCTTGACAATGTTGAGTTTTTCAAGAGGCAGATGCGAATTGCCTTAAGGAACTGCGGTGTCATAAACCCTGAGGACATAAATGAATATATAGCTTATGACGGATACAAGGCGCTTGCAAAAGTACTCACTGAAATGACACCTGAACAGGTAATTGATACGGTAAAGCGTTCAGGTATAAGGGGAAGAGGCGGCGCAGGCTTTCCTACCGGCTTGAAATGGGAGTTCGCAAGCAAATCCAAAGACGATCAGAAATATGTATGCTGTAACGCAGATGAAGGTGATCCGGGTGCTTTTATGGACAGAAGCGTTCTGGAGGGAGACCCTCATTCGGTAATAGAAGCAATGGCTATAGCCGGTTATGCCATAGGCTCAAACCAGGGCTATGTTTATGTAAGAGCCGAGTACCCCATTGCTGTCAAGAGACTTACCATCGCAATAGAGCAGGCAAAGGAGTACGGTCTGCTTGGGAATAATATATTTGGAACGGATTTCAGCTTTGAGCTGGAAATAAGGCTTGGTGCAGGAGCTTTTGTTTGCGGTGAGGAAACAGCCCTCATGACTTCCATAGAGGGAAAAAGGGGAGAGCCCAGACCAAGGCCGCCGTTTCCGGCAGTAAAGGGTTTGTGGCAAAAGCCCACGATTCTGAATAATGTTGAAACCTATGCAAACATACCGGTTATATTCCTCAAGGGTGCCGAATGGTTTGCAGGCATAGGCACTGAAAAGAGCAAGGGAACAAAGGTTTTTGCAGTCGGAGGCAAGATCAACAACACCGGTTTGGTTGAAATTCCCATGGGTACTACACTAAGGGAGATTGTTTATGATATAGGCGGCGGAATTCCGAACGGTAAAAAATTCAAGGCGGCACAAACAGGCGGCCCTTCAGGCGGCTGTATACCTGCAAGCCTTATAGACACGCATATAGACTATGATTCGCTGGTGCAGATAGGTTCAATGATGGGCTCCGGCGGGCTTATCATAATGGATGAGGACACCTGCATGGTGGATATAGCAAAATTCTTCCTTGAATTCACTGTTGAGGAGTCATGCGGCAAATGTCCCCCTTGCCGGATAGGAACCAAGAGGATGTATGAAATACTTGAAAGGATAACCGAAGGCAAGGGTCAGGAAGGTGACATCGAAAAGCTTGAGATACTTGCAAAGAATATAAAGGCATCTGCACTGTGCGGGCTCGGTCAGACGGCTCCAAATCCGGTTTTGAGCACTCTCAGGTATTTCAGGGATGAATATGAAGCCCATGTAAAGCAAAGAAAATGTCCTGCCGGCGTGTGCAAGTCCATGACCCAGTTTGTTATAAACGCTGAAAGGTGCAAGAGCTGCGGAATATGTGCCAGAGCTTGTCCTGCAAACTGTATAAGCGGCGATAAGAAAGAGCCTTACGTTATCAACCGGGAAAAATGTCTGAAATGTGGTGCCTGTATGGAAAAATGCCCATTCAAGGCCATATTCAAGAATGTATAGGGGAAGGAGAGTGTGAATTATGGAAATGGTCAATATAACTATAGATTCAAGAAAGATACAGGTTCCAAAAAGCTATACCGTGTTGGAAGCGGCCAAATATGCAAATATTGCGATACCTACACTTTGCTTCCTCAAAGAAGTGAATGAAATCGGTGCCTGCAGAATGTGTGTTGTAGAGATACAGGGCGCAAGAAGCCTCCAGGCTGCGTGTGTTTACCCTGTGTCGGAGGGGTTGGTAATATGGACACAGACTCCTGCAGTCAGAGAAGCCAGAAAGGTAACACTTGAACTGATTCTTTCAAATCATGACAGGAAATGCCTGACATGCGTAAGAAGCAGAAACTGTGAGCTTCAGAAGCTTTCAGAAGATCTGAATATAAAAGACATAAGATTCGAAAGTGAAACCTACAGGCTTCCTATAGATGACTTTTCCCCTTCAGTTGTAAGGGATCCGAACAAATGCGTATTGTGCAGGCGCTGCGTAAGCATGTGCAAGAATGTGCAGGGAGTTTCGGTCATAGATACGAATGAAAGAGGCTTTAGGACAATAGTTTCATCAGCCTTTAACAAATCCTTGAAGGATGTGCCCTGTACCATGTGCGGGCAGTGCATAAATGTTTGTCCTGTCGGAGCCTTGAAAGAGAAGGATGACACCGACAAGGTATGGGAAGCACTGGCAAACAAGGACCTTCATGTTGTGGTACAGACTGCTCCGGCTGTAAGGGTGGCGCTTGGTGAAGAATTCGGTATGCCTGTAGGAGCAAGGGTGACAAGCAATATGATTGCATCCTTGAGGCGTCTGGGCTTTAGTAAAGTGTTTGACACCGATACTGCAGCTGACCTGACAATAATGGAAGAGGGCTATGAATTGATTGACAGGATCAAGAACGGAGGGAAGCTTCCGCTGATAACCTCGTGCAGCCCGGGCTGGATCAAATTCTGCGAGCATAACTATCCTGAGTTCCTCGAAAATCTGTCATCCTGCAAATCCCCCCACCAGATGTTCGGGGCGGTGCTGAAATCGTATTATGCCGAGAAAATGGGTATCGATCCGGCAAAGGTATTCGTGGTATCCATAATGCCCTGTACGGCGAAGAAGTTTGAGGCTAAAAGGCCGGAGTTATCTTCCACCGGTTATGCGGATGTCGACGTTGTTCTTACCACACGCGAACTTGCAAGGATGATAAGGGAAGCAGGTATAGACTTCACAGAACTGCCGGAAAGGCATTTTGACGACCCGATGGGGGAAGCTTCAGGTGCGGGCGTGATTTTCGGAGCTACAGGCGGAGTTATGGAG
>CALMWN010000544.1 GCA_937873555.1 uncultured Clostridia bacterium | reverse complement strand
CAAGATAATTGAAGTGGTTGAGATTGGAAAGCAGCTTCTTATAACCAGAGGGTCTCTGACAACCTTCAGCATAGCAAATGATGTAGCCAAGTATTTTGCAATAATTCCTGCGATGTTCACAATAACTATACCACAAATGAAGATATTGAACATCATGGGACTTGCAAGTCCCATGAGCGCCATATTATCTGCTTTGATTTTCAATGCCATAATTATCCCGTTATTAATACCGATTGCAATGAGGGGAGTCAGATATAAACCCATGAGTGCAACGGCGATTCTTGCGCGGAATATGGCCATATACGGCTTGGGCGGAGTAGTTGTACCCTTTGTCGGAATCAAAATTATCGATATTATCATAAACCCGTTACTTAAGGTTTTGAATTTGGGTTAAGGAGGGATTCATATGAAAACATTCATCAGGGCAGTTTTAATGAGCCTGGTATTTATTGTATTGTGCGGCATTTTATATCCTCTGGGAATAACAGGGATCAGCCAGCTGGTTTTTAACAAACAGGCAAACGGAAGTATAATTAAGTATAACGGGAAACCTGCGGGTTCCGGGCTTTTAGGTCAGGCATTCAGCGATATGAGGTTTTTTCATGGAAGAGTTTCATCAGTAAACTATAATACCTACAAACCTGAAGATACAAAGCCGGACAGGAATGGAAAAACAGCATATGAAGGCATAGGCTCCGGTTCGTCAAATCTTGCACCGTCAAATCCCGCATTGGCTGACAGGGTAAAAAAAGATTTGGAAGAATTTTTGAAAGCTCATCCTGATGTACGAAGAGAGGATATACCTGCTGACCTTTTAACAAGTTCCGGATCCGGGCTTGACCCCAATTTAAGCCCTGAAGCTGCTAAAATACAGATTCCTGCGATTTCAAAGGCTACGGGTATTAGTACGGCAGATTTGGAAAAATTAGTAACAAAATATACCGAAGGAAGATCGTTGGGTATCTTCGGGGAACCAAGAGTTAATATACTGAAGGTTAATTTAGAAATAGCTGGAATAATCAAATTGTAATTGAGGGTAATATAGAAAAGAGGTCATTTTAATGCATTAAATTATAAACCTGCCTTTTCAAGGCAGGTTTTATTTTTCATTTGGGATAACATGAAGTTCAATGTTTTTGGCTTTTTTGAGCAGCTTTACAACAGTTGACCCTCTGAATATGGTCTCCAGCTTTGTACGTGTGGAATGACCTATGATGATTTGAGTTATGTGCCTTTCTTCCGCAAATTTCAACAGCTCTCCGGAAACGCTTTTGCCTGTGAGAGTCACTGTTTCTGCTCCCAACTGTTTTGCAAGCTGGAAGTAATTGTGAAGCACCTGCTTATCCTTCAGGGTGAGCTTGGGTGCAAACCTGTGAGTGCAGTTAACACTTACGACAATCCATTCACACTTATACCTTTTTGCAATTCTTGCGCCACGTCTGATCAGCTTTTTGGCGGACACACTTGGGCTTATACTGACCATAACCCTTTCAACGGTACTCCAGTTGTCTTTTATACCGTGTTCCTTCATATATTCTTCCAGATCTTCGTCGACTTCTTCGGCTGTCTGCCTTAAGGCCAGTTCTCTTAAAGCATTGAGATTCCCTTTCCTGAAAAAATTCTTTAAAGCCTGGGGCACCTTTTCCAAATCATAGACATTCCCGCGCTGCAGCCTGTTTTGAAGAGCATCCGGGGTTATATCAACAACTATGACTTCATCAGCTTTTTCAACAATATGATCAGGTATGGTTTCCCTGACCGCTATACCTGTAATTTGCCTGACAACGTCATTCAGACTTTCCAGATGTTGAATATTCAAGGTTGATATTACATTTATTCCGTTCTTTAAAAGCTCTTCAACATCCTCATACCTCTTTCTGTACTTTGACCCGGGCACATTGGTGTGTGCCAGTTCGTCTATAAGAGCAATTGAAGGCTTACGTGCAATTATTGCTTCTGTATTCATCTCATCTAAAACCTTTTTATTAAATTCCACCTTTTTTAGCGGGATAATCTCCAGCTCCCCGATTTGTTTATCGGTTTCAGCCCTCCCGTGGGATTCAACATACCCGATAACAACATCTTCACCTCTTTTAAAACGTCTGTTTCCTTCATTGAGCATTGCATATGTTTTTCCAACACCCGGAGCATAACCGATTATGATTTTCAATTTTCCCCTGTTTTCCTGGTTGTATATTTTTAATGCTTCTTCAGGTGTTGTGCGTTTGTATTCGTTTTGCATTTCTAGGGACCTCCAAAGCAAGGAATTATTAT
>CALMWN010000543.1 GCA_937873555.1 uncultured Clostridia bacterium | reverse complement strand
ACATACGGTTCCCCGGTAGCTCAATGGTGGAGCATCCGGCTGTCTTTGGCAGCTTTCCCAAGCAATTGGGATTGAAAAAGTGGGCGAATTCAGGGAAGCCTGTACCCTAAGACCCCATGTGGTTTAGGGATGGTAATCCTGAGCCAAGTCCCCGATAATGTATCGGGGAAAGGTGCAGAGACTATCCTTGAAAGAGGAGTACTATAAACCAAGTTAGGTTTATGGGAAGCGCTCACTACCCCGGAGAAGAACTGTCTTTGCGGGGTAAAGAGATAGTCCGAGCCTTATGGAAACATAGGGGATACTCGTAACCGGAGGGTTGTAGGTTCGAGTCCTACCCGGGGAGCCAGACTTGACGCCCAGACGAATTTGGGCTTAAATAGGTTAACGCCTCGCTGTTTTCAGTGAGACGTTTTCCATTTATAGGCTCATTGGATATGGGACATATATGGAATTAAATGTGAATTAAGCGGCAGGTTTCGCTGCGCGTATAAACCCGATGGTCAGGAAACAATCTTCCAGTTGTTTGATTTCCACAAAGCCAACCTCCTGCAGTAATTTTGGCATATCTTCAATTCCAAACTTAACACCGCGCAGATATTGATGCAGTATAAGATGCGGTGCAAGTAGGGTAAGAAATCGTTTACGGAAGGATGTTCCGGGACGTATCATATCGGCAATTAACAATCGCCCGCCCGGTTTGAGTACGCGTTTGATTTCAGCCAGTCCTTTAACCTGTACATGTTCAGGCAGATGGTGCATCATGAGGCTGGAGGTAACTGCGTCGAAAGTCCCATCGGGAAATGGAAGGGATTCTATCACTCCCACGCGGAAATCTATTTCTAGCCGGGCGCGGCCGGCTTTCCGACGGGCAACAGCAATCATCTCCGGTGAGGGGTCAATGCCTGATGCTCTTCCATTTTTTCCTACACGAAGTTTAGCTGGGATGGTCACACCGCCAGTGCCACAGCCGACATCAAGAACATTTTCACCCGGCTGAAGCAGGGCATTACGTACAGTCAGGTCGCGCAGTCGGCGGGCACGACCGAGAGTCATGATATTTGCTGATACGTCATAAAATAAAGCCCAGCGTATCAGGCGTCCTTCTGTTTGAGCCGGGGATTCGGGGTCATGTGTATGGGTGTGCAGATCAATTAACCGGTGTATACCAAAGTATAAACCAACAAGTGCGGTAGTTACTATGCCCATAATTACTATATGGCTTGGCATTTGAGCAATCAACCATCTTACGCCAAAGTATAAACCAACAAGTGCGATTACTACATGTGCAATTACTACACCAATAATCACTATTTTCATTTTTTCGTGCATCATAGCTTTACCCTCCTTTTTTACTTTAATTTTTGTTGTTTCCTTGAATCAAGATTTCTTGTCCAAAAAACTTGATGTGATTTTCTTATGTAATCGCAGGAATTCCTCTAGTTCACTATTGGTAAATGCATCAAATAGACCTGCCATTTCGGTTATACGTGTTTCTTTCATGGTGGCAATATGTTTTTTACCTTTTGGCGAAAGTTTCAATTGTGCCGAACGGCGGTCTTTGGGGTCTTCCTGACGCGTCACATAGCCGTTTTGCACAAGGCCATCCACAAACTGAGTTGCTGCGCTTGAAGACATATCCAGCATTTCCGAAAGGTCTTTAATGTTTGTTTTTTTAGCATGTCCGATAAGCATCAAAACAAACCACTGGGAGTGGGTAATGTGATTTTGCTGCCCTAAACTAGCAGCTTTAGCCCTAGTCACCTTATGAAAAGCGTGAAAGCTGTACAGAATCTCTTCGATGAGTTGTTTCCTCTTGTTCATATGAATAATCTCCGGTATTTTAAGTAAGTAACTTAATATATAAGTATCTTATCAAATAAACTGTGCATTGTCAAATGGAATTGGGAAATTTCATATAAAAAAATTTCGTTGTACATTCTACAGATAAAAGTTAGAGACAGAACTTGTTTGACTTTTCAGGTTTTTTGATATATAAATATTATTTGATAAAATGTATATACCCGGCACTGCCCCTATGAAGCGCAGCAATCTTTTAATTATAAACGAACACAAGATTAAGATGCCAGATGAGTCATTTAAACTGCTGATAGAAATGGTCGTCAAACTTAAAAAAGCAAAGGTGGATGGTTGTCTAAATATACTGAACCTGGGAAGTATCAGATATATGACCGATTGAGAAAAGTAATTGAAGGCAGTTTAATTGAAAAGGATGCTAAAAAGTTTATTGAGAATGACGGGTCAAAACACTACCGGATTTCAAGGCATCCTGATTTCGTAACTTATGACCGAAACAATTTGCTGAGGCATTCGGACGCAACTATTAGGGATTTGGCTAAGAATCTGCCAAAGGGAAAATCTCTTAGCAGGAAAATTCAACGATAGGGAATTATTACATGTTCAAGCACGATCATAAACATTCTCATGGCCACGGACATCTAAGTATTGCTTCAGATTCCGCAATTTTGGATAGTCAGAAAGGTATTTGGGTTGTCAAAGTATCGTTTGCGGGTCTTTTCATCACCGCAATACTGCAGGTTTTTGTGGTAATCTTTACCGGCAGTATCGCGCTTCTTGCCGATACGGTTCATAACATTGGAGATGCAGCTACGGCAATTCCTCTGTGGATCGCTTTTGCTGCAGCCCAATGGAAGCCGCCCAAACGTTTTACCTATGGATACGGGAAAATTGAAGATCTTGCCGGTATCGTTGTTGTTGCAATTATTCTGTTTAGTGCTGTATATGCCGGGTACGAATCGATCAACCGGTTACTACACCCTCAGGTAATAACACATTTGTGGGCAGTGGCAGCGGCATCAATAGTTGGCTTTTTGGGGAATGAGGCAGTTGCAATATTCAGGATAAAGGTAGGCAAGGAAATCGGAAGTGCCGCTCTTGTGGCAGACGGATATCATGCGCGTGTTGACGGACTGACAAGTTTGGCGGTTCTTTTCGGGCCAGTCGGAGTATGGCTTGGCTTTCCTCTGGCTGATCCTATCGTAGGGCTTGTTATTACTGTAATGATTTTCAAAATAGTATGGGATTCTGCAAAAGCGGTATTTTTGCGTGTGCTTGACGGTATTGAGCCAGAGGCTATAGATGAAATCCGCCATGCGTCACGGCATGTGGCTGGCGTTAAGGAAATAACTGAAGTTCGCGTGAGATGGCTGGGACACCGCCTTCATGCTGAATTGAATGTTTCCGTTGACTCAGCTCTTACTGTTGAGCAGGGGCACGAAATAGCACGAGAAATACGGCATCAACTTTTACATCATTTGAAGTATCTCTCAAATGCGACAGTGCATATTGATCCAATCGGGCATTCAGGTGAACAGTATCACGCATTTGAAAAGCATAAACATGGCGATTTGCCCATTCATTCGCATAAATAGGGAATTAAAGTGCAACTTTTTTCATCAAGTTATTGATGTGGATTTGCCGGTCATTCGTTGTGTTCATTTTTGAGATTTTGAGCAGGGTCTGGCCTGAAAAACGCCTTATTAAGGTAATGATCGTCAGTATGGCCGATTTGCTCTATGAAATCAGTTGGAAGTGCTTTGACAATCTTCATTAATTGTGATATTCTAGCCCTTGTAACGTTGAAGTTCTGGCTGGCATGCAGGTATGATCGCTCTGGGTCCTGAGCCAGAAAACCCCTGACTTCTAAGGCTTCGGCAGCTATGTTTTTTGGTGCCAGTCTCGGAGGCGGAGTCGGTTTAGGTGGCAAGGGTTCGCCGAATACGATGTTTATGCCCTTTCCACGGTATTTATGCATATTTACAAGCAGATGGACTACCTCGGACTTTGAAGTTCGTCTACCGTCAAGCGCGGGAGAATTTTTTGTGTGGGCTTAATGCCCCCTAGGAATTATTTATGTGTAGCTTGAGAACCCACATTTTTTGTAGGTGAGTTTACACTCCTTCGGCTCCGATCAGGACAAGTTCATTAAATGAAGTGAGTCCTACCCGGGGAGAATTTTTTTATGGGGGTTTAATACTCTCCTAAGAAATT
>CALMWN010000542.1 GCA_937873555.1 uncultured Clostridia bacterium | reverse complement strand
TCGTGGGGCTCGGAGATGTGTATAAGAGACAGACTGGGGGCCGACAATATTGCAGTTTCCGGTCCCGGACTTTCGGAAGAACTTGGGGAGATAAGCGCAAGGGGATTTCAGCTTGTCATAGATGCGACAGGGATACCGGGAGTTGTAGAGCAGGCATTCAGATTTGTAAGAAATGACGGGACACTGCTGTTGTTTGGAGTTTGTCCGGAGGACAGTGAGATTAAACTGAATCCTTATGAAATTTTCAGGAGGGATATAAGGATAGTTGGATCTTTTGCTTTGAGAAAGACGTTCCAGGCTGCAATAGCCCTGATGGAAGGTAATATTATCGATGTAGCTCCGCTGATAGGCGAGATTGTCCCGCTTGATGCACTGCCTGACGCAGTGGAACGTATGGCACAAGGGAAAACCAATATGAAGGTAATTATAAAACCTGGAGGTAGACATCAATGAAAGCATGCTTTGTAAGTAAGGAGAACAGCGACAGATTGTTTTACGTATACGGAGGGGGAAGGAGGGAGCTTTTTGAAAATCAGCTTGAGATGTGTCCCGAGGTAATAAACCAAAACAATCTTGAGCAGAACAAAGAGTTTTTGAAGCAGGTGGAGGCCATACTCTGTACATGGCACATGGAAAGCTTCACAGGGGAACAGATAGACAGATATTTTCCCAACCTGAAAATTGTTTTTTATGCAGCCGGTTCAGTGCAATATTTTGCAAGACCTTTTCTGGAAAGAGGAATTAAGGTTGTAAGTGCATGGGGTGCAATGTCCATACCGGTTGCAGAGTTTGCGACGGCGCAGATAATTCAGGCCAACAAGGGCTTTTATCATGCAATGTCCATGTACAGGGACGGAAAATATTCAGAGGGCAGAGACTTCGCTACATACCAGTTTCCAGGGACTTATACGACAAAGGTCGGTATCCTGGGAGCGGGCATGATAGGTTCAAGGGTAATAAACATGCTGAAGGGGTATTCTGTTGATATAATGGTTTATGATCCTTTTATGAGTGAAGAGAAGGCGAAAAGCTTGGGTGTTTCCAGCAGCCCGCTGGAAGAGATATTCTCACAATGCCAGACGATATCCAACCATATAGCCAATAACGCACAGACAGTGGGAATGCTTAACTACAGACTTTTCAGACTGATGAAGGACAACGCCGCATTCATTAACACCGGCAGAGGGGCACAGGTTGTCGAGCCGGATCTGGTAAGGGCTCTGAAGGAAAAGCGCGGCCGCTGCGCAATACTTGATGTGACGTGGCCGGAGCCGTGCCCGCGCGACCATGAGTTCTGGAAGCTGCCCAACGTGTTTATGACTCCGCATATAGCCGGGTACGCCGCTGCCGAGGTCTGGAGAATGACAGATTATATGCTGGACGAGCTGAAAAGATTCAAAGCAGGTGAAAAGCTGCAGTATGAGGTAACCATCCCCATGCTTGCAACAATGGCATAGGGAACGAATCTTCAATAATAATTCCTAAATAACAAAAAAATTGATTTAAAACCCATCTTTGCTTTTGGAAAGGTGGGTTTTGATGTTTCTGGGGATGCGGGGACGCTTCTCAAAAACCTAACAAAAAGTCCTCTTTGAATGCAGTAAAGAGGGCTTTTTTAAACGTTCATGCTGATAATAAACGTGAAGTATTTGAGAAGCGTCCCCGTGTACAAGCTATGAAAAGGGCTGCGGCTGATAAGCGAAGTGCATTATTAAAAACAATGTCCGTACCCAACATCCAAATTGCTCCGTGCAAAGTCTATAATTGTATTTATAGGCGATTCTTTGTGCGGAGATAAGGCAAATATCGTCTAACGCTGATACAAAATAGGCTTTGCACTTTTTAGTTATAAAATAATTAAAAGGAGCAAAGTCAAGATGGAAGACTTTAGTACAAAAAAAGTAACTTTAAAGAATTTCTTTCTGTTATGGTTTGGGCAATCATTATCACAGCTTGGAAGCTCTATGACGAGCTTTGCATTAATTATATGGGCGTATAAGCAGCAAGGCACGGTTATGTCAATAGCGTTACTTTCTGTATTCTCATACCTTCCATGCATTTTAATTAGCCTTTTTGCAGGGGCTGTAATAGATAGGTTTCAAAAGAAGAAAATAATGCTCATTTGCGATACTATTGCTGCTATGTGTACTATATGTGCCTTTACTGCGATTTCTTTTGGTATTCTACAAGTATGGCATTTGTATTTTATAAATGCTATTTCTGGAGTAATGAATGCATTCCAATCACCAGTTTCAAAAGTTGTAATTACGTTAATTGTACCTAAAGAGCATTACATTAACGTTAGTGGGCTTCGGTCATTGTCCGATTCAATTATTTCTGTATTTAATCCTGTTTTAGCAACTACAATTATTTCATTTTTTGGAATTAGTACAGTTTTTGTGATAGACTTGATGACATTTTTTGTTGCATTCTTATCTTTGTTATTGCTGGTAAAAATTCCAAAGAGTATTACCCCTGAAATGAATAACTTTACAGAATCAAATCTAATAAATGAATCGTTACAGGGTTTTAACTATTTGAAAAAAAATATCGGATTTTTATATCTGATGCTTTTTATGGCAGGAATCAATTTTTTAGCTGCAATGGCATTTTTTAGTGTTCTACCTGTTATGGTTTTATCCCGTTCCTCCGGCAATGAGCAAATATTAGGTTTGGTCAACAGTGCTATAGGTGTAGGTGGAATTGTTGGTAGCTTACTTGTGTCAATTATTAAGCCCACAAATAATAAAGTAAAAATGATTTTTGTTTCAGTAGCATTATCATTTCTGCTTTGTGATATATTTCTCGGAGTTGGCAGAAATCCCTATATATGGGTTCTTGCTGCATTTGCTGGAAACCTACCTATTCCATTTCTCAATGCAGCAGAAAACTCATTATTACAATTAAAAATACCTACCGATATATTGGGACGAATTTTCTCAATACGAGGTTCAATACAATTTATTACATTGCCTATTGGCTATTTGGCAGGGGGATTTCTCGCAGATAAAGTATTTGAGCCGCTAATGTCTAATTCTACGAAAGCACAATCTCTCTTGGGACATATAGTTGGTAGTGGTAAAGGCTCTGGTATGGCTGTAATATTTGTTATTACAGGTATATTAGGATTTACATTAAGCATTATATCGTATAAAAACAAATTTATAAGAGAATTAGATAATTGTTAAAAACAAAAGGCTGGCAAGTTTTAATTTAAGCTTATCAGCCTTACTGTGTTATACCTTTCCACGGCATTAGTGGCATATCGGTGGCAAACAGGCATTTTGAGTATAAAAAAAGACAAGGGCTGAAACCTCCAATCCCCTTGTCTTTTCGCTGGTCGGAGTGACCTGACTTGAACAGGCGACCTCTTGCACCCCAAGCAAGCACTCTAGCCAAACTGAGCTACACCCCGATAACGAATTCAAATTATAGCACATATCAATGTAAATGTAAATAGGGCATTGATGACATTTTTGGAGTTTGTGGAATCCTTGTGAATGCTCAAATAAATACATAAATGAATAAAGATTATAAAAATGAAAATAACTATAAAATAGAGTTTTATATGCGAAAAAAGAGAAGGAGGTTGAAATATGTCTGATGAAGAGGCGGGAAGTAATAAGCCTCAGAAGCAAGATGGATCTGGAATGCCAAAAAAAATAAAAATAAAATATTTGACTATATTTGCATGTACAACGGTCATTTTGACCGCTATTGTTTTCAACGGCGACAGCATGGCCAGACTTAAGGATAGTGTTGCAGAAAAAAAGATAACTGATGCTTTCAAGGTATTTGGAGTTAATATAATCGACAGATATAAAAGCGCAAATGAAAATGAAATGCTGACAGCTGAAAATAACGAGCTGAAAGACAGTATGCAAAGGATACTCGAGCAGAACCGGGAGATGATTAGGGCGGTAGAGGAGCTGAAAGAACGCAACAACGAGCTGGCAAAAAAAAATCTTGAGCTTGCGAAAGACAACATTGCCTTGCAGAATTCTCTAAAAATGGCTGCCGCAGTGGGCATAAAACCTCAAAATTATGCAAAATTCAATGGATTCAATTCCAGAGGAAATCTTGAGAGGGGTACCTACCTGGGTGAGTTTCTGGGTACGGCATATACCCCGAGCAAGGATGAATGCGGAAACGCCAAGGGAATAACAAATTCGGGGAAGCCAATTATTCCTGGTATTTCAATAGCCATAGATGATACCTACTGGCCTTATGGAACAGTTTTTTATATTAAAGGGCTCGGATTTGCAGTTGCAATGGATACCGGCAATGCGATAAAAGGACGCAACAGGTTTGATTTCGCAG
>CALMWN010000541.1 GCA_937873555.1 uncultured Clostridia bacterium | reverse complement strand
GTGTATCAATATATAAAAAATCAATGAAGGGGGAAAAAGAAGCATGCAAACGGAAATAAACAAATCCGGACAGGGAAGCGTAGTCGAAAGGGCAGGAAATCCAGTAGAAAAGGTATACAACTTTGTTCAAAAGGTCAACAGGTATGCAGTAACCATACTTCTGGCATGTATGGTGCTGATTGTGTTCGGTAATGTAATAAGCCGCTATTTTCTCAAGTTTGCTCTTGCCTGGTCTGAAGAGGTGTCGAGGTTTATGTTTATATGGCTTGTTTTCCTGGGTGCGGTTTTAGCCTATGTGAATGATGAGCACCTGGGGCTTGATCTTGTTATAAAGAGCGTTCCCAAAAAGGTAGGAGAGGCAATGCTAATAATTGTCGACCTGCTTGTGGCATATTCACTGTATCTTATAGCTGCAGGAGGACTGGAGCTTGCTCGCGGCAGCTGGAAATGGCTCTCTCCGGCGTCATCCTTCTCCTATGGGGTTGTATATACCATAGTTCCCGTCTGCACCAGCTTTATGCTGCTTCAGACCCTTTTAAAACTGTATTATCATACAAAGAAATTGATTTCTTAGGAGGGGGAAAATATGTTACTTGCTTTTTTATTGGGGCTTTTCGGCTTGATATTTCTGGGTGTTCCCATTGCATTTAGTCTTATACTGACTACGGTAGTATTAATGGTTCTTTCTGGGAACATAACGCCTTCATTGATCGCTCAGAGCATTGTAAGAGGAATAGACAGCTTCCCCATTATGGCCATTCCATTTTTCATGCTGGCGGGAGAAATAATGAACGTGGGCGGTATTTCGAGAAGAATAGTTTATTTTTCAAAAGCACTGGTAGGACATGTCACGGGAGGACTGGGATATGTCGCAGTTACCGCAAGTATGATTTTTGCAGGTGTATCGGGTTCGGCAGTAGCAGATACCTCCGCCATCGGTTCCATACTTCTGCCTATAATGGACAAGGAAGGTTATGACAAGAAAAAATCCACCGCACTCGTATCCGCTGCAGGCTGCATAGGCCCAATCATTCCCCCCAGCATACCGATGATACTTTTTGGAGTCGTTGGAGGCGTTTCCATAGTAAAGCTGTTTCTTGGAGGAATCATACCCGGGATCCTCATAGGAATTGCACTTATGATAATGTGGTATTTCCATGCAAAAAAACACAACTATAGGTCAAGTGAAAAAGCTTCCTTCAAACAGGTCGTTACAAGCGCCAGGGAGGCTTTCTGGGCACTCATTCTGCCGATAATCATCCTTGGAGGCATACTGCTGGGCATATGTACTCCTACCGAAGCTGCAGTTGTTGCAGTTGTGTATGCCTTTATCATAGGTACTTTTGTGTATAAGGAATTCAAACCCAGCCATTGGGTGGAAACTTTTGTCGGTGCTGCAAAAGGCACTTCCGTAGTAATGCTGGTTTGCGGTGCCGGTACTGCGGCGGGTTACCTGATTTCCACAGCCAGGATTCCCGAGCTTCTCTCAAACACCTTGCTGTCTCTGGCTTCCGGTAATGTACTACTTGTAATGCTGCTTATCAATATCCTGCTTCTAGCAGTAGGTTGTGTAATGGACCTGACTCCTGCACTGCTGATACTGGCTCCCATGCTTCTTCCGATCATAAAAAGCTATGGTCTGGATCCCATATATTTTGGAGTTGTTATGACAGTAAATCTTTGCATAGGGCTTATCACACCCCCGGTCGGGAATGTGCTTTATGTAGGGTGCGGCCTTTCAAAAATTTCGATGTCTGAAATCGTAAGGCCCATATTCGGATTCATAATAGTTATGGTGGTTGTACTGTTTATAATTACATATATTCCCGGATTAATCACTTTCATTCCCAGCCTGGCAAAATAATTTCATCGATTATTTAGAAGAGCAGGCTCTTTTAGATAATAAAAATGCAGTTTATACAAATTTTAAGGAGGAGATTTTCAATGAGCAAAAGACTGATTTCAATTGTGGTTGTATTCATGATGGCAGCTTCGTTGTTCACAGGATGCCTGTCCTCATCAAAGACACCCGAACCGGCTAAGCCGGCAGCCCAGGCCCCTGCATCCAGTGCACCGGCACCAGCGTCAAACACGGCACCGACAGCAAAAAAGGTTATAAAAATAAGCAATGGTGTCAACGAGCAGCACCCGACATATCTTGCGGCCAAGAAATTTGCAGAGATTGTAAACCAGAAGACCAACGGAAAGTTTGACGTCCAGGTTTATGCAAACGCACAGCTCGGTGATGACGTGAAGGCCACTGAAGCGGTTAAAATGGGTACTCTTGAAATGGTAATACCCTCTGCTTCCCCTCTTGTTGGAATAGACAACGACCTGAATGTTCTTGACCTTCCTTTCCTGTTCCCTAATGAAAAGGCTGCAGATGCAGTACTGGACGGTCCTACAGGGACCAAAATAGCTAAAAAGCTTGAAGATGCAAACATAAAGCTTTTGGCTTACTACGAAAACGGATTCAGAAATATAACCAACAGTGTCCGTGAAATAAAATCACCTGCTGACCTTAAAGGATTAAAGATCAGGACAATGGAAAACTCCATCCACCTTGCAGCCTTCAAGGCAATGGGAGCAAATCCGACTCCGATGCCGTTCAGTGAGCTGTTTACAGCCATGCAGCAGAAGACAATTGACGGACAGGAAAACCCAGTTCCTACAATATTCCTAAGCAAATTCAACGAAGTGCAGAAGTATTGTACTTTGACAGGACATGTATATGGACCTCACCTGCTGTTAATCAACAAAAAGCTTTATGATTCACTTACAGCCGATGAAAAGAAGATATTTGATGATGCAGCAGCAGAGTCCAAGAAATTCCAGAGACAGACAAACAGGGATATGAACAAGAACTATGTAGCAGAATTGCGTAAAGCAGGTATGACTGTTACAGAGCTTACACAGGAACAGAAAAAGGCATTCCAGGATGCAGTTGCTCCTGTTTACACACAGTTTGAAGAAAAGATCGGAAAAGCTTTGATAGATGAAGTCAAGGCAGAAATTGAAAAAAATAAGTAATAGAAGTACGGAATTAATAATATTTGACAAAGATATAGGAAAATATGTTTCAACGTCAGAATGGTACCCTTGTGAGGTGCCATTCTGACGGCTTATATCCAACATATCATGGCGGTGGGCAAATGACTTTCAAACCTATAAAAAAGAGCTATGTCAGCAATCAGGTTTATGAGCAGATCAAGCAGGCTGTAATTAATGGAGAATGGGCTCCCGGCACAAAGATACCTTCCGAAAATGAACTTGCCAAAATGTTTTCAGTAAGCAGAATATCAATCAGAGAAGCTTTGCATAAGCTGGTTACATTGGGCATACTCGAAACAAAGCATGGAGAGGGTACGTATGTCATGGAGCTTAAAAGCGCCCTGATCATGAATTCACTTATCCCCATGCTGGTGCTTGATAAGACCGATATGCTGCAGATACTTGAGTTCAGAAGAATAATGGAGGTGGAAAGCGCAAGGCTTGCCGCATTAAGAGCGGATGAGGCAGGAATTGAAAAGCTTCAGACTCTATTGAACAGTATGCACACCAGCAGGGATAATCTTAGCCGGCATTCAAACGACGACCTCAGCTTTCATTTCCAGATTGCCCAAATGACCCAAAATTCAGTTATTATAAAAGTAAACTTTATATTGAAGGATATACTGGCTTCTGTTTTACAGGAGATAGTATCGGCCCTAGGATATTCAAGAGGCATCTATTATCATGAAAAACTCTTTAACGCCATTAAATCACATGACTCCCAACTAGCAAAGAGTATCATGGAAGAGCATATCAACAACACCATCAGCAGCATGAAAGACATAATTAAAAGCAAGGAAAATGACAAGAGTACAGACTAAAAAAAATTGGAGGGGAAAATATGAGTTCGGGAGTTTTAAAAGGTGCATACAGAGGTATGTTAAAGGGTATTGAGTTCCTTATTGCGATACTTGCGGCCATATTGGTCGTTGTGGTATTTTCAAATGTCATATGCAGGTATTTCCTGCAATTTGCACTTGCCTGGGCTGAGGAAACCGCAAGGTTTCTATTCATATGGCTGTCGTTTCTGGGAGCGATCCTGGCCAATGCTTACAGTGAGCATATGAATTTTGACTTTCTAGTAGGCAAATTACCCAGGAAACTTGGACTTATTGTGACAATAACAGCAAATATCGTTGTGCTTATAGTTCTGTACTTTATATTCAAAGGCGGAATAAAGCTGGTTACAGTAAACATAGAATGGATGACACCCGCATTAAACATTCCGTATGGACTTGTTTATTCAATAGTTCCAATTAGTGCTGTGGTTCTTGCATTGCAGTTCCTGACAAGAACTTATGGAAGTATAGTCACACTGCTCGGATTGCCCCGGGTGGAATACGGGAAGGAGGCGTAGTTGATGCTTGGAATATTTTTGGCAGGATTGTTCAGTCTCGTTCTGATTGGCGTTCCGATCGCATTCTCCCTTATGGGGACCGCAATACTGATGATGACGGCCAATGGTAATGTTTCAACTCAAATTCTGGCACAGAGCTTTGTAAAAGGGATAGACAGCTATCCTCTGCTGGCAATACCGTTTTTCATGATTGCCGGAGAAATAATGAACGAGGGAGGACTCTCATTCCAGATAGTGAGATTTGCACGTTCCCTTGTTGGACACATAAAAGGCGGCATTGGGTATGTCGGAGTGGTAGCCAGCATGATATTTGCAGGGGTTTCCGGTTCGGCGGTTGCGGATACGACTGCAGTTGGATCGGTACTGCTGCCCATCATGAAGGAGAACGAATATGAAGTTCCCAAAAGCACAGCGTTGGTGTGCTCTGCAGGGTGCATAGGGCCTATCATTCCCCCGAGCATACCTATGATACTATATGGAGTTGTGGCTGAGGTGTCTATCGTAAAACTGTTCCTAGGTGGAATAATTCCTGGTATCATTATCGGCATCGGCTTGATGATAGGATGGTATTTTCATACAAAAAAGCGCAATTATCCTTCAACAAACAGGGCAACACTCAGACAGATTGCAGCTGCCACCAGAGAAGCCTTCTGGGCTATAATACTCCCGGTTATCATACTGGGTGGTATTGTGTCAGGAATAGCCACTCCGACAGAAGCTGGAGTTGTAGCAGTTGTATATGCCTTTTTTGTAAGTAAATTCGTTTACAAGAATCTGAAGCTCTCAAAAATACCTGAAATCCTTGTCGCAGCGATAAAGAGCACCTCTGTAGTAATGGTGGTTGTCGGCGGCGCGACAGCAGCGGCGTATCTCATTACGACTGCTCATATACCTGAGCTTTTATCGGACGCGCTCCTTTCAATTACTGATAATATCCTTATACTCATGCTTCTTATAAATATCCTTCTGCTGCTGGTCGGATGCGTAATGGATATGGGGCCTGCAATTCTGATACTCGCTCCCATACTTGTGCCTATTATAAAAGGTTTTGGTCTGGATCCGGTGTACTTCGGGGTAATCATGACGGTAAACCTGTGCATAGGCCTGCTGACCCCACCTGTTGGCAATGTTTTGTACGTCGGTATATCCATGTCCAAGGAGAATATGCTGAGCCTGACGAAAGCACTGCTGCCATACATTGCCATCGAAGTGGCGTGCCTGCTGCTCATTACCTATATTCCTGGTTTGGTCATGTACATACCGTCAATGGTCGGTCGTTAGAAAGGCTTGGAATTGAAGAGAAACACAGCAAGTATGGTTTCTCTTTTATAGGATACATTTTACCCAAATTTAAATCAAGGGAGGATTTCAAAGATGTTAAAGAAATCAGTATCTATTCTGACGGCAGTATTCATGCTGCTGGTAATGTTAACAGGCTGCCTTTCCAGCACCAAGCCTGTAGCAAAGGCACCGGCTGCTTCTTCAGCACCGGCTGCATCTTCAGCTCCGGCAAACAAGGATGTAAAAATCATCAAGGTAAGCAACGGTGTTGCACAGACACATCCTGCTGTAGTGGCCCTGAACGAGAAATTTAAAAAGATAGTCGAAGAGAAGACAAACGGAAGGTATAAAGTAGAGGTTTATTTCAGCAACCAATTGGGTGATGATGTAAAAGCTGTCTCTTATACACATCTGAC
>CALMWN010000540.1 GCA_937873555.1 uncultured Clostridia bacterium | reverse complement strand
CAGTGTCGGTTCCATTGTAATCGTCCAGGCACGTCGATACATCCTTATCCGGATCAAGTCCCATGACTTTAATAAGCTGATAGATAATTTCTCCTACCGATGAAGCATTTGTCTGAACGTGATTGTAAAAAGCGAACATGGTATTGGTCTGGTGATGGTCGATATTTATGGTAATTGCAGCGGATTTGAATATATCGTCACGAGTCCCCAGCCTTTCCATATCACCGGTATCCAGAGCTATAACAGTATCAAAGTGCCTTGCCCTTCCGTAATATACCTCTGCTGATTCGGCGCCAGGCAAAAAACCGTATATGAACGGTATTTCCTCTTCGAGATACACAGTTGTTTCCTTTCCAAGTCTTTTTAGAATCAGGGACAACGCCAGGCTTGAACCCAAAGCATCACCATCAGCGGAAACATGCGGTAGTATGGCTACGCTGCGGGCATTCTTGATTGTAGTAGCAATTTTATTCATTATCATAATTCATCCTCTTAAGCTTTTAAAACATCATATAAATTAAATATTCATTATATGTAACAGTAGGGGTTTGACTATTCAAACCCCTACCTGGTATTATAAGATATTACGCTGTATGTTACAGCCGTTTTCCATTCTCATGGCTTATCGTGTCATTTATGAGTTTGGTTATATATGCACCGTGTTCTATTGATGTATCCAGCTCAAAATGCATCTCCGGCGTATACCTTAGCTGCATCCTGTGCCCGACTTCCCTTCTGATATAACCTGCCGCACTTTTTAGGGCGCTTATTGCGTTTTTCTTTTCCTCATCATTGCCCATGACACTTACATATACTTTTGCATACCTTAAATCCTTGGTTACATTTACAGATAAAATACTTACAAGTTTCGGCAGCCTGGGATCCTTAAGTTCGCTCTGTACGATACTGCTGATTTCCCTTTTCATTTCCTCCGAGATTCTGTTTGTCCTTTCTACCATAAAACCACTCCCTGCTATAAACAGCCTTTATCTTTCCACTTCTTCCATAACAAACGCCTCAACAATGTCCCCTTCTTTAATATCATTAAAACGCTCGATGGATAAGCCGCATTCAAATCCCTGTGCAACTTCCTTGGCATCGTCCTTGAAACGCTTCAATGATGCCAGTTTGCCCTCATGGATAACTATACCGTTCCTTACTACTCTTACTTCGGAGTTCCTTGAAATCTTCCCGTCGGTAACATAGCTTCCACCGATTGTCCCAATTCCTGACACCTTGAAAATATGCCTGATTTCTGCGTGTCCCTGGATCACTTCCTTGAATGTCGGCTCAAGCATACCCTTCATTGCAGCCTGAATGTCTTCTATGGCATTGTAGATGACTCTGTAGAGCCTCATATCCACCCCTGCATCCTTGGCCGCATCTGTAACATTCGTACCCGGACGGACATTAAAGCCTATTATAATGGCATTTGAAACCTGTGCCAGCGTGACGTCAGACTCGGTAATTGCACCAACACCGCCATGTATGATGTTAACCCTTACTTCGCTGTTGCTAAGCTTTTCCAAAGACTGCTTTACAGCTTCCACAGAACCTTGAACATCTGCCTTCACAATGATATTCAGGTCTTTTACCTTACCTTCCTTAATCTGGCTGAAGAGATCATCCAATGAAACCCTGGCGCTTCCCTTAAGCTGCTGTTCCCTTTGTTTCAGTTTCCTTTTTTCTGCCAGTTGTTTTGCTATCTTTTCATCAGTAATAGCATAGAATATTTCTCCGGCCTCAGGTACATCAGGTAATCCGGTTATTTCAACAGGTGTGGATGGACCGGCTTTTTTCAGCTTATGGCCCTTGTCATCCATCATGACCCTTATTCTTCCGACTGTTGTGCCTGTAACAATTGAATCCCCCTGTACGAGCGTACCTCTCTGAACAAGCACTGTAGCAACAGGACCCCTGGTCTTATCGAGCTTGGCTTCTATAATAGTACCTTTTGCCTGTTTGTTCGGATTTGCCTTGAGCTCGTTTACATCAGCCACAAGCAGTACCATTTCCAGGAGGTGGTCAATATTGGTTCTCTGTTTTGCTGAAACAGGGACAGCTATTACATCTCCGCCCCATTCCTCTACAACCAGTCCATGCTCTGTCAGTTCCTGTTTGACTCTGTCAGGATTTGCACCTGGTTTGTCAATCTTGTTTACCGCCACTATTATCGGTACGTTTGCTGCTTTAGCATGGTTAATCGCTTCAATGGTCTGCGGCATGACACCGTCATCCGCTGCCACAACCAATATTGCGATATCGGTGACCTGAGCTCCCCTCGCCCTCATTGCAGTAAATGCCTCATGGCCTGGAGTATCCAGGAAGGTTATATTCCTGTTGTTTATCTTAACCATATATGCACCTATATGCTGGGTAATTCCTCCCGCTTCGCTCTCTGTGACATTGGCTTCCCTGATTGCATCAAGAAGCGAGGTTTTTCCATGGTCAACATGACCCATTACCACAACAACAGGGGGTCTGGTCTGAAGGTTCCCTCCATCCTCTTCCTCAGTTTCATCAAAAAGGATATCCTCTTCATTTATAACTACCTGCTTTTCTGCTTTTACGCCGAATTCCTCAGCTATCAACGATGCAGTGTCGAAATCAAGTTCCTGGTTTAATGTAGCCATTACACCAAGCCCCATAAGCTTTTTGATAACATCTGTGGATGTCTTTTTCAAAGCCTCTGCCAGGTCTTTTAAAGTAACTGTTTCAGGTATGGTTATTGAAGTCAGGACAGCCCTGTGAGGAATATGCTTGTTTTCAGCAATATTCCTTTCATTTCTCCTTGGTCTGGATTGTTTCTTTATCTTCTTTGTATCATCTTCATAAAACTCTTGAAGAATGAAGTCTTCAGATAAAATCTCCGATACTCCCTTTTTCTCGCCAAGGACATTTGTCTGGGGCTTAAACCTTTTATTTTTAGCCGCTGCCTGGCCCTTGGGAACATCTCTTTTCTGATCTCTCTTTTCTCCTTTGTCAACATCCTTATTC
>CALMWN010000539.1 GCA_937873555.1 uncultured Clostridia bacterium | reverse complement strand
AGCAACAATGGCAGCGTCCACCTGCAGTTCTCCGTCAAGAACAAGTTCCGGTGCTTTTTCCTTTGCCAGCTTTGTTGCAGTAATCACCTTCTCGGTAAGCTCACTTTTCGCACTTCCGTATGTTGAGTAGGAAAGCATCGCAACCTTAGGCTCTGCCTGAACGAGGGTCCTATAAGACTTTGCGGATGCCAGCGCTATCTCGGACAATTCATCCGCATTGGGGTTTTCAACCAGTCCGCTGTCTGCATAGACAAATACGCCATCATTTCCATATTCACAGTCCGGCACCACCATTACAAAGAAAGCCGATACAAGCTTTATACCGGGTGCCGTCTTCAAAATCTGAAGTGACGGCCTTACGGTATCGGCGGTCGAGTGCACAGCCCCGGATACCATTCCATCGGCATCACCCATCTTGACCATCATTGTTGCAAAGTAGACATAATCCTTCATTGTCTCCCCTGCTTTCTCAAGGGTTACTCCTTTGGCTTTTCTCATTTCATAGAATGTATTGGCATAGATCTCAAATTTATCATGATTTAAGGGATCCACTATCCTCGCTTTGGATATGTCAAGATCCCCTGCCAATTTTTTGATGTCATCAGCATTGCCGACAAGTATGATATTGGCTATTCCTTCCTTCTGAATCATTGCTGCCGCCTCAATGGTTCTTATGTCATTGCTTTCCGGCAGCACTATTGTTTTGATGTCAGCTTTAGCCCTTAGTTTGATTTGTTCAAGAAAATTCATTATTAAACCCCTTTCTTATATGATAAACAAAAACAGAGCTTTTAAATTAAGTCTAGCAAAATACCCATGTTTTTTATGTATTTTGCATGCTGGTAATTCTATCCTCTTGCTGTTTATCTGATAAATTTAATTATCACCTGGTCTTAAAACCTACTTATATCAAGCATTTCGCAACCATAATAATTATAATACAAAATGTTTATTGTATACAAGATTAATTCTACAAAAATCCTGTTTTTTTAGTTTAATATATAAGGCCGGTGCTGGCACCGGCCTTAATCCGTATTATAGCTTATCAAGTTCATCCTTCAGCAGCCTGTTGACAAGCTGCGGGTCAGCCTTACCCCTTGTCTCCCTCATTGCCTGCCCTACAAGGAATCCGAAGGCTTTTTCCTTTCCGCTTCTATAATCTGCCACAGACTGAGGATTTGCTTCCAGTATCTTTCTGACAACACCTGCTATGGCACCCTCATCACTTACAACCTCCAGGCCCTCTTCTTTTACGATGCTTTCGGGGTCCTTACCGGTTTCGAACATTTTCTCAAAAACTTTTTTAGCGATGGTACCGCTTATTGTTCCTTTATCTATGAGAGCAATCATCCTGGCAAGATACTCACCCTGGAAAGGAATTTCTTCAACCTCCATATTCCTTTCCTTCAGTACCCGCATCAGGTCTCCCATTATCCAGTTGCTTACCGCTTTTGCATTACTGCTCTTTTCTACGGCTTCCTGAAAGAAATCTGCCAGTACCTTGGAGGAAGTAAGAATCCATGCATCATATTCGGGAAGGGAATACTGCTGTATATACCTTTTCTTCCTGGCCTCCGGAAGCTCGGGCAGAGAGTCCGCTATGCGCTCCTTCCATTCCTTGTCCACTACTATCGGTACAAGGTCCGGTTCAGGGAAATACCTGTAATCATGAGCCTCTTCCTTGCTTCTCATCGCATAGCTTATACCCTTGTTGTCATCCCAGCGTCTGGTCTCCTGGTATATTTTGCCGCCCGTTTCAATCTCCTTGATCTGCCTCTGGGACTCTGATTCAATAGCCCTTACAATCGATCTGAATGAATTCAGATTTTTCATCTCGGTCCTTGTACCGAATTCCTTCTGTCCAACAGGCCTCACTGAAAGATTTACATCGGCCCTCAATGAACCTTCCTGCATTTTGCAGTCCGACACGTCGATATATTGAAGTATCGCCCTCAAGCCTTCAACATATGCCCTTGCTTCTTCGGCAGATCTGATATCAGGCTCGCTTACTATTTCTATGAGCGGTACTCCGCAGCGGTTGTAGTCAACCATTGTGCCGGTATCCCACTCATCATGCATCAGTTTTCCGGCATCCTCTTCTATATGTATCCGTGTAATTCCGATTCTCTTCTTTTCCCCCTGTACCTCTATGTCCATATAACCATTCTGACAAAGAGGCAGATCGTACTGGGATGTCTGATATGCCTTTGGCAGATCGGGGTAGAAATAATTCTTACGGTCCTGCTTGCTAAAGCCCGCAATATTGCAATTGGTTGCCAGTCCTGCTCTTACTGCATATTCAACCACGTTTTTGTTAAGCACCGGCAGTACACCCGGCATTCCGGTACATACAGGACAGCAGTGTGTGTTTACATCGCCTCCGAATTCCGTTGTGCAGGAGCAGTATATTTTTGACCTTGTTGAAAGTTCCGCATGGACCTCCAGGCCTATTACTATTTCATATTCCATCATTTTCACCTCATACGTCATTTAAAATTTCATATAAACCTATACTTTTGCCCTGTTTTTATGAAAATCAGTATTCTGTTCAAAAGTATATGCCACTCTCAAAAGCGTGCTTTCGTCAAAGTGCTTTCCGATAAGCTGCAAGCCCACCGGAAGATTGCTGCTGTCCTTCCCGCACGGTATTACCAACCCGGGAAGCCCTGCTATGTTTACCGAAACCGTATAAATATCTCCCAGATACATTTCCAGCGGATTATCAACCTTTTCTCCTATTTTGAATGCGGTAGTAGGAGCTGTAGGTCCGATTATAAGGTCATACTTGTTGAAAACCTTGTCAAAATCCTGTTTTATTAGATTTCTTACTTTTAATGCCTTCTTATAGTAAGCGTCATAATAACCGGAACTCAAAGCGTAGGTTCCCAGCATGATTCTTCTTTTTACTTCAGCACCGAAGCCTTCACTCCTGGTCTGTTTGTACAAATCGAGGAGATCTGTGAATTTTTCCGCCCTGTATCCGTATTTAATGCCATCATATCTTGCAAGGTTTGAGCTTGCTTCTGCAGAAGCTACGATATAATAGGCGGGAATAGCGTATTCCGTCACGGGAAGTGATACCTCTTCGCACTCTGCGCCCAGCTTTCTCAAGGTTTCAATGGCCTCCATGACAGCCTTTTTTACTTCTTCATTAGGAATTCCACTTCCCCCATGCATCGATAAAAAGGTGTTTGGTATCGCTTCTCGGATATTTTTTAGTAGTTCCAGATCAATCTTGGGCATTACGGGGAAAACACCGTGAACATTACCAAAAAAAGCCGCATAAATATCAATTCCTGTCTCTTCGACAAATTCTTTCGCTTTCTCTGGCTTGGTA
>CALMWN010000538.1 GCA_937873555.1 uncultured Clostridia bacterium | reverse complement strand
CATTTGGAATTTTAAGGAAGATGCCTTACAGTGTTCTCTTGGAAAGCTCCTTATTCATGAAGGACACGGGAGAGTATTCCATTATAGCTTTTGAACCTTTTCTGGTTTTCAAATCAAAAGGAAGATGTATTGAATTATACTCAGGGGACGATTGTAAAAAAATAGAGGATGACCCTTTTGAATGCCTGAAAGGTCTGCTTGGTCAATACAAGTTGGAGCATTCATCCGACATACCGTTTTTAAGCGGCTGTGCCGGTTACTTTTCCTATGATGCAGGCTTTTTACTGGAAAGGATACAGGAAAATGCACAGGATGATTTGGAGCTTCCTGATATTCTTCTGGGGTTTTACAACAATGTCATAGTTTTTGACCATTCAAAAGAAGAAACACTTATTGCTGTATCTTCGGCCGGTTTGCCGGATGATGAAGGCATGGAGTACATACTGGAACAGAAGCTTGAGCGGATTTCCTATTTACTGCGTGCTCCAAAGGATGAGAGACATATAAGCCAGGCAGGCAGAAACCGTAACACTGTATGTGGACCCGCATTGCTTTCAAACTTCACCAGGGAAGATTACTGCCTCATGGTGGAAAAAGCCAGGGAGTATATTAGAAACGGTGATATATACCAGGTAAACCTGTCCCAAAGATTTCAGATGCAATTAAACGGGCGCAGTCCCTACGAAATCTATTTAAAGCTCAGGAATATGAATGCGGCACCTTTTGCTGCCTATATGAATCTTGGAGACATAGAAATCGTCAGCAGCTCACCTGAGAGGTTCCTGAAAATTAAAGGCAGGCATATCGAAACCCGTCCGATAAAGGGCACACTTCCAAGAGGGAAAACTCCTGAAGAGGATAAAGGGCTTGGATGGGAATTGATGAACAGTGAAAAGGACCGTGCTGAGCATATTATGATAGTAGACCTTGAGCGCAATGACCTTGGGAAGGTGTGTAAAACTGGAACTATCCGGGTTGAAAACCTGTTCGCTCTTGAAAGGTACGCTACGGTAATTCATCTTGTATCCACCGTAAAAGGGGAATTGAAAGATGAAGCAGATATTATTGATTGCATCAGGGCAGCTTTACCCGGCGGCTCCATTACGGGTGCACCCAAAATACGTGCTATGGAGATCATTGAAGAACTGGAACCTGTAAAGAGGGGTATTTATACAGGTTCAATCGGCTATATTGATTTTAACGGGAACTGTGACTTGAATATAGCCATAAGAACCATTATAGTAAAAAATGATACAGCCTTTTATAACGTTGGCGGAGGTATCGTTTGGGATTCCGTTCCCGAAAAGGAATTTGACGAAACGTTGCATAAAGGCAAGGCGTTAATGGATGTTTTGACAGGAGGAGCGTAATTTATGGGCGGTTATAAAGATACTAAAATTAGCATCGGCGATTTAGGTCTTCTTTTTGGCTTCAGTCTTTTTGAAACCCTGCTGGTTAATGAAGCTGGTGAAGTCTTTCTCTTCGAAAGGCATATCGACAGGCTGTTTGATTCCATGCACTTATTAGGCTTTGATATTAAATTGAATAAAAGTGACCTTCGTATGATGGCAGAAGAATATAAGGAATAACACTTTAAGGAACAGAATCTTCAGAATAACCGTCACATTCGGCAATAAACAGGAAAACCTCGCTCCAGTAGCA
>CALMWN010000537.1 GCA_937873555.1 uncultured Clostridia bacterium | reverse complement strand
GCAAGAATTGTCAGTACAGTTGAAAGAGGCTATCGACACACGTAAGTCGGCCATTATTTAAAGCAGATCACAAGTTATAAAAGGGAATGCGCAGGAACTGGGTATCGGCATAATAAAACACACTGCTTTTAAAATGGAACTTGCTTCAAGAAAAGAAAACTTTGATGAATTGGAGAACCTGTATATAAAGCTGGCAGAAGAAATAAATAATCTGAAAGCCTGACATTGATGATGTGTTTGAAGCTGCAGGATTGAGGTAAATAAAATAAGCAGGGAGGTATTATACATGAGAATTTTGATAGTTGAGGACGATCATGTCAGCAGAAAATTCCTTTTTAAATTTCTTTCATCGTATGGAGAGTGCGATGTTACGGTTGACGGCATGGAGGCTTTGGAGGCATTCATGATGGCTCATGATGAGGGTGAGCAATATGATATGATATGTCTTGATATTATGATGCCAAGGCTTGACGGTATACAGACCTTAAAGGCAATACGGGACATTGAAAAGCAGAAGGGCATAGATGAAACCCGTAGAGTTAAGGTCGTAATGACGACTGCACTGAATGACACGCAAAAGGTCTATGAATCCTTTGAAACAGGATGTGAAGCCTATGCGTCAAAGCCTATAGATACAAGCAAGCTTGTGGATGTGATGATGAGGTTGGGTCTGGTAAAGCAGTAAATGTTTGCTGCATCATCCGACCGCCTTTATTTTACTGACATTCATATAAGATGCTCACATTTTGCCCTCGATTTCATCCAGCTTTTTTTGAATCTCTTTGTTGTCTGAATAGATGTTATATCTTAGGAATTCCTGATAATAGAACCTTGCATTGTTGTAATCATGTTTTTCATAGTAGGTGTTTCCAAGATTTTTCAGAATGAAGGTACACTTTCTGTCGATATTGTATCCTGAGTTGAAAGCCTGTAATGAGTTTTCCGTTTGTCCGAGGTTTTTATAGGCCAGCCCAAGGTTATTGTAGGCATATACCGATTCATTGAGCCTGTTTGCCTCATTTGCCTCATTAATGCATTTTTCATAATCACCTCTCAAAAGATATACCTTCGAAAGGTTGCAGTGTGCAGTATCGTTTGAATAGTTCAGTTCTATGGCTTTTTTAAATTCTGCTTCCGCTTTGAAAAGATATTCATCTCTTTTTGTTTCATAACCCTCGAAGGCATCCAGATAATTTGTGGCAAGTATGCTGTGAGCCCTGTCATTCCCGGGTGCTTTTATCACTACGTCAGACCATAAACGGATTCCGTCACTGAAGACATAGTTTCTTTTTACCGTAAGTCCTGAAAATAAGAGCAGCATAAAGCAGGAAATCAGCGTATAAAATAAGATCGGCTTTCTGAAAACATATATCTGCCTTCTTTTTAACTGTCCGAGTACAATTCCGGCAAGAGCCGTTAAAAATCCTCCAAGAGGAAAATACAGCCGGTGTTCGAAATAGACATCCTTTATGGAGAAAAAAGAAGACTCTATTGAAAGTCCAACGAAGAACCAGCATATTCCAAAAGCTATCAGCCTGTTTCTCCTGAAATTGAATGCTCCATACAAAAAAATTGCCACAAGTATAATCAGGGAAATTAAAGAGTCTTTCTCCCAAATACTGTGTGATACAGGAAAGTCGCTGCCGTAGTCAAAATTCAGATTGGAGGGGATAAAGAGCAGCTTAATATAGAGAATTATTACATTGAGTTCCGTAAAAAAATACTGGTACCGGTCCATGGAAGTGCTTGCCTTAAAGCTTGTGCCGGGGTCGCTTTGATTGTATGCCCCTATATAAGTGTGAAAAATATTGATACAGGGGATAATGGGCAATGTAATGAATAGTGCAATCAGGATCATCAAACGTTTTTTCCAAGGAGTATCACCTTTTTCCGTAAAGAACAGCAGCTCCAAAAATAAAAGCATGAAGGGGATGGTTATGGTATTTTCCTTGGTAAACATTGCAAGCACTATAGATAACAGGGTAAGACCAAAATATCCTAACCTGTTTGTAACCCGGTACCGGACATAAAACAGCATCGACATGAGATAAAATGTAGCTGCGAGTGCTGCAGTCCTCTGTATTATGTATGTTACCGCATTAACCTGCACAGGGTGGCTTATAAATAACATGGAAATTACAGTTGAAACCAGATTTCCGTATTTTCCTTCTAGCCTCCCTTCAAAGCAGCGGAGTTTTAAAATATCTTTGACAAGAAGAAATAACAGTATGCCGTTTATAGTATGAATGATGATATTTACTATATGATAACCTTCTACTGCAGTATTGTGGATAAAATAATTAAGTGAGATGGTATAGTAAAGTATGAACCTGTTGGTGTAAAAACTCCAGATTGACGCTATATCAAAAGGGTTTCTTATCGCATAGTTGTTTGAGATGGAGCTGAAGTCGTCAAGAGTAAAGGGTGCAAAAATACTGTTTGCATACAGGAGGACTGTGAAGAATGCAATGCAGAAAAAAGGAATATATTTAAATTCAAGAGTCTTTTCCAGTCTTTTTAGCATAGACGTCATAAACTGTTCAACCATCCTGTTCCTGCAAGGCATTATTAATAATGTTATAATATAACTTCAATCTATTCAATAAAAATCATAGCCTAGAAGACATAAATCAATCGTAAACTATGTAAGTTTGCTCTTGAATTCGGCGGGAGTAACGATATAAACCTTTTTAAAATTGCGGATGAATGAGTGGGGGTTTTCATAACCGCATTGTTCTGCAATCTGTTTTATACTTAATTTGCCTTCTTTTAAAAGGCCTACTGATTTTTTCAGCCTCAAGTCATTTAACAGGTCGACAAAGCCTATACCCAGCTCCTCCTTAATGAGAGAGCTCAAATACGATGCATTCATTTCAAGATGGTCTGCTATAATGTTTAAGGAAGTGGGTTTATCATAGTTTTCATAAATGTAATTCAAAACTACTTGAATAGTCTTCTTTTTTGAGGTGGATTCCTTGCTGCGCCTATATTGTATCAATTCACTGCAAAGATCCAGAATATATGTTTTTTTATCCTGCAGGAATTCGTAGCTGTATAACTTTAAAAAGACGTCATTTTTGAATACATCACCTATTTGATACCTAAATTCCAGGGTTAGTTTTATAATACTGTATAATATATTGGAGAGAATGGTATTTATTATATCAACAGGATATAAATTATTCGAAAGTACTTCGTTGCAGACGCTGTCAATACTTTTTTCCACCATCTCAATATTACCGAGCTTTATAAATTCAATGATTTTATTTAGACCGTTGGTCGGATATTGTTCAATTGAGACATTCGTGTGGCTGAAATCCTTGCTTTGTATAATGGAGTATTTGCCATGGATAAGCTTGTGCTGTAGCAGCCTTAGGGCTTGAAGATAGCACATATTAATATTTTTTACATCCTGACATATATCACTTAGGGCTGCGCAGGCTGATAATCCGCAATTTTCCTTCAATTCATTTTGCATGTACCTGATAATGTTTTCCAAATTTTTAGCAAGATTATCAGGGTGGATATCGCTGTTAACCGACAAAAGGATCGCAAAGTTTCCAAGCTCTGTATTCACAATATATGAGGTATGCTCAACCATAAACATGCACTTAATTGAATTAAAAATTCTGTTGTTTATAAGGAACCTTTTATCCTCATCCAGCTCTATAAGGTAATTGTAATAGTCATTGATTTGAAAAACTGCTACCATAAAATATTTAGAGTTCAAGTTAATTCCAAAATCCTTTGCTTTGGCAGAAATATCCTTTTCCTGCAAACTTCCCGTCAAAATGTTGGTTATAAATTTATCCTTAAGATCCTCCAGGTTTGCTTGCAGATTTTCATCATAAAGATTAAGTGGGTTGGAATACATTTTTTTGAAAACATACAGCAGGATCAACGCAATGATAGAAAACAGAAGGATTGAAAAAAGAATATAAGTATCACCACTATCAATTCCACTTAATATTTCTGTACCGAGAACCATATATATCACTTTGTAATTATTATCACTGCTGCTCCAGATAAATGAATAATATTTTTCGCCGTGGAAGCTAATGCTTTTGTAGTCTATCTCATTAGGGTTAATAGGCATTATCTGCTTCCTCAACGCAGAAAAAATAGTTCCGTAGTTATCCCTGCTGCAAGCGATAACATCGTCAAAGCTGTCCAGCAATATAACTCCTTCATTATCTTTATACAGATTATTATTATAAAGTTCCTGCATCAGCTTTTTTTCATTTACATTAATTGAAACGGTTCCAAGCTTCAGGTTGGCAGGAAGGCTGGCAACATAACACAGAGTTTTTGAAGATGAATTTCTCAGACTATTATCTGCCGGCAATTCAAACCATCTTTTAAGCTGTTCCTGGCTGTAAAAGTTTTTAAAGACTTCGTTTTTAGGAAAGCTCTCAAGATCATGAAGTGCATAATCCGTTGAAAGGACGATATTGTTTCCTTTGTTATGTATATAAAATGAGGTAATTTTGTCATTGGAATTGATAATATCCAAAAAGCGCTTTTGTACCTTTGAAAGGTTATAATAATCAATATTGGTGTTAAAATAGGAATTCTGAAGCCACTCATAAATATCCCTGTCAACAGAAAGTAAATTGTATATGGCATTCACTTCTTCTATGGACATAGTGAGAAAGGATGAGATATTCTGGCAGTTTTTTTTGTATAAATTGACCTGGCGCCTGAAAGAGTTGTATGTAGACATCGCATAATAAGTCAGCGTTGCCAGGGAAGAGGTAAGCAAAATTATAGTGATGGTGTATATAAGAAACTTTTGGTTAAATTTAAAATTAAATTTTCTAAGAAAAGAAACATATGAGCGCATTGTTTACTCCTTAGTTTTAAGATTCAATTGCAAGATATGCATATTTTTAATTTTACTATAG